>CBDTWX010000031.1:0-19284 GCA_965364305.1 uncultured Thermoanaerobaculia bacterium | reverse complement strand
GGTGAGCTTGATCGGCGACCCGTCGACCACCGCATCGAGTGCGCTCGGCACCCATGTCTGGTCCTGCCGGCGGTAGACCGATTGCGGCTCGGTACCGAGGTCGTCGAGGATCTTCGCCAGCGCGCGCGAATCTTCCGACCTCGCCTCGAGCACGACCCCGCACTCGGAGCTGACCGCCCGCGGAGCGGGCGCCGCATCGACGTCGAGCGAGGCTTCCCTGGCCGCCCGCTCCGCCCGCATCACGCGCTGAACGGAACCAAAAACGAGGAGTAAATCTCGCTGAACCATTGAGCCCTTCACAGATATTTCGGATTTCCAATTTCGAATTTCGGATTTCGAATTTTTGCCCCGCCCGCCCCCTGAGGACTGGCGGGATCGACGGCATTCCGAATTCATTATCGCATCTTACCGTCGGCCGCATCGCGAATCGCAACAACCAGGGAATCAACGTCATTTTCTGTGTTGAACGGCCCGACGCCGGCGCGCAGGGTGCCCTCAGGAAATGTGCCGAGCCGGCGGTGGGCGGCGGGTGCGCAGTGGAGGCCGGCTCGTAGCATGATCCCACGCTCGCGGTCGAGCCAGGCGGCGAGCTCTCCGGTGTCCCGGTCTCTCAGGGTGAAGGACAGCACACCGATGTGTGCCTTTCCCCCGTCCCAGCCGTGAAGCTCGACGCCCGGTACTCCCGACAATCCCTCCGCCAACCGGCCCACGAGCCTCTGCTGGTGTTCGTGGATGGCCGTGACCGAGCGCTCTCGCAGCCACCTGCAGGCGGCGCCGAGACCGGCGGCGCCGGCGCTGTTGACCGTGCCCGCCTCGAAACGGTCGGGCAGTGACTCCGGCATCTCCTCGCTCTCCGATCGCGATCCGGTGCCACCGAAGACCAGCGGCTCGATGTCGAACCCCTTGGCGAGCAGCAGCATTCCGATTCCCGGCGGGCCGAGGAGGCCCTTGTGGCCCGAGCAGGCGAGGGCTGCGACTCCGAGCTCCGCGAAGTCGATGGGTAGGCTGCCCGCAGTCTGCGCAGCGTCCACCAGCACCGGAATCGGCGCCACCGCCGCCGCCACCTCGGCGACCGGAAGCACAGCGCCCGTGACGTTGCTGGCGTGGGTCAGGACGACCAACGAGGTGGGAGCTTCGCGAACTCTGGACACGACCGCCTCCGTGGTCGGCGCCCCGGTCGGATCTGCGCCCTCGACCACCGCGATCTCGATCTGGCCGGTTTTCTCCAGCCAGCGCAGGGGCCGCATGACGGCGTTGTGCTCGAGGGCGGTGGTGACCACCCGTGCTCCGTCACCGAGCCGCGAGGCGATGACCGTGTTGAGCCAAAAGGTCGTCCCCGGACCGAAGAACGTTCGTTCGGGATCGCCTCCGAGCACGGTGGCCACCTCCTCGCGCGCACCCTCGACGATCCGGGAGGCCGCCACCGACAAACGGTGGCCTCCACGGCCCGGATTGCCGGAGGAGTGGTCGAGGAAATGAGCCGCGGCCTCCGCGACCCCGGGCGCCTTTGGAAACGAGGTGCCCGCATGGTCGAGATAGATGGTGCGGGCGTCACTCACGGGCGGACGACCCTCCCTGCCCCAGCCAGAAGCGAGGCGATCTCGAGCATGTCGGTGACCCGTCCGACCCGCAGGTCGGCGGCGAGCTCGAAGAAGTTCAGACAGGTGCCACAGGCGATGATCTCGACACTGGCCTTCTCGAGCGCCTTCAGATCCTCCAGGAGCATCGAGCCCTCGCAGCACAGCTTGACGCCGTCGTTGTAAAAGATGATCGCGTCGGGCGGGCGATCGAGCTGAGCCTGG
Source organism: uncultured Thermoanaerobaculia bacterium (assembly GCA_965364305.1). Lineage (GTDB taxonomy): Bacteria > Acidobacteriota > Thermoanaerobaculia > Thermoanaerobaculales > Sulfomarinibacteraceae > Sulfomarinibacter. The sequence goes on along the minus strand of CBDTWX010000031.1, from coordinate 17,482 downwards.
GTCTTGAGGAACGAACGCAGCAGCAGTGCGCCGAGCTCGTCGTCTCCTGATCCCATGGTCCCCGCCGTCACCTGGACAATCGTCGGTCCCCGCGCCGCGCCGGTGGAACCATCGTCGGTGAGTAGGGCCTCATCTCCGGGTTGTGCGTCGCCGGCTCTGTCGCCGGCCACGATACGGATCACAGAGCCTCCATCAGGGTGATCCTCGATCTCGACCTCGGCGCCGCGAGTGGTCGCAAACCGGGTCACGTTGGACCGGCTGAGCTCGTCGGCGACGTGCATCGCAATCTCACGCTCGCCCGCATCGAAGAGGTCGCGGAGCTTGAGCACCGGACCCGGGCAGGCAAGTGAGCGGACATCGATTTCTTTCATTCTCTCTCCCAGCCGCCTAGTGTAACGGCGAGCCCCCGTATTTTCATGCCCTCCCTCCAACTCTTTTTCCGAGGCGGCGCCTGCTCTCGCCGCCTCGGAAAAAGGTGGGGTATGATGAAAAGCAGCCCAATCAATCGGAGGTGACCATGCTTGGTCGTGGCGTTCTGAGCAGCCTGCATACTCTGACGCAACAGAAAACCTATACCCTCACCCTGTACCTCGACATCGACCAGAACAAGCAATCCAACCGAAAACGCGGTGTCTTGGTACAGGCGGAAGCACTGCTCAAGGACCTGAAATCGCGCAGCAGCCGCAGCGCGCGGCTCGATGCGGCGTGTGAGATCGCCCTGGATCTCACGCGAAAGCTTCGGCCCAAGGGCCTGGCGGCTCTTATCGTTGTACACCCCGAAACCGACCTTCGGGAGGTGCAGCAGATCAACCTGCCGTTCGCGGCATCGGCTCACTGGCAGAAGGGCGCGTTTCTGAGGCCGATCGTCGAGGCGATGGACGAGCACGAGCGCTACGGCGTGGTGCTCACCGACACCAAGCGGGCGCGGTTGTTTCTGGTCCACATGGGCGAGCTCACCGAGCACGAGGACCTGTTCTCCGAAACCGCCCGTCGCACCAAGGCCACCGGCAGCGACCAATGGCGGGCCGAGAAAAGGCACGACCGTCGACACGATGGGGAGGTCGCATCGCACGCCAAGAAGGTGATCGACGCGCTCCACGATCTCGCGATTCGGTCGCCCTTCGACCGCCTGATCGTGGCCGGAACGCCCAAGGCGACCAGCCAGCTCGTACGGCTGCTGCCCAAACGACTCCGCGGCAAGCTCGTCGAGACGGTCAGCATGAGCGTCGGCGCCTCCCAGAAAGAGGTGCTCAAGAAAATCCTCAACGTCCAACGCACGATGGAGCGCGAGCAGGAGTCGCTGCTGGTGGAAGGCGTGCTGGCCGAACTTCACGACGGCGGCAAGGCGGTCGCCGAGTTCCCCGGTGTGCTCGACGCCGTCAACCAGGGCCGGGTGTGGAAGCTCGTCTACGCCAAGGGGCTCAGAAAAATTGGCGGTGAGTGCTCGAGCTGCGGCTCCTACGCCCCCGACCCGACCGGGATCTGCACCTACTGCGGTAATGAGGTCCAACGTCTGACCCAGGTCGTCGACCGTCTCAGCCAGTCGGTCATGGAGATGGGCGGCCAGGTCGAGGTGGTGGACGGCCCCGCCGCCGAGCACCTCAAACCGAAGGGCTCCATCGCCGCGCTGCTGCGGTATTGAGGCTTGGGGCTTGAGGCTTGGGGCTCGAGGCTCGGGGCTCGAGGGCTTGAACACTGGAGTTCACGTCCGATAGGGCGCCATGTATGCCGCCCCGACAGAGATAGGGCCGTTCGATGCAGAGGCGGGTTTCATCCCCGCCCTTGATTTTCGAATATTTCAGGTGCTCAGTTCTCAAATATCTGTTCCGCGTGATACGGGCCTATCTAAAGACCGATGTCCGGTCGAGCTGGGCCGCAGCCGGGACGTATCATTCGTCGATTAGTCGGCGTCAGCCTGGTTGCTTGCCCGCTCGAGCAGGTCAGAGAGCCCGAGTCTTGACGCCCATTCCTCGAGGTAGCCCCTATCCAGGTCCTCGCCTCTGGCTTTCAGGACGCCGAGCACGTCTCGCCACTGGCGGTCGGAGACCTCGCCTCCGCTTCGATACCACTGGAGCTTTCGCAGGATGATGTCTTCCGCGGTTTTCACATAGGCGGACCGGGGCGGATCGGCTGTAATTTGTGTGAGCTCGCTTCGGTCGAGTTCGATGTCGTCGAATTCGTCTGTGCCCTTCGCGAAAAAGCCGATTTTGAAGCCGGTTTCGAGGTGAATTGCGTTGAATGATCCGCGGGACGCCACCGCCTCTTTCGCGACCTCGAGATCAACATAAAAGAGACCTCGCAGCCGATCAACGAGGGCGACCACGCGGGCAGCTCCGAGATCGACAACGAGGTCCGCGTCCATCGTCTGTCGCGGCACGCCGTGGATCGCGCTCGCGAACGATCCCCCGAGGTGATAGCGAACACCGAGTTCCTCAAGGAGATCTATCACGTGGAGGACGACAGACAGCGACGCCGGTGCATCGCGGCTCATCGTCGAGCTGCGGCCGGATGATCCCAGATCCGCGCCGCCGTATCTTCCCCGACCAACAAACCCATCAGCTTGCGATGCAGCTCTTCGTCTGACGCATTCGGAAATCGAGATCGCAGTCCTGCCAGCATCAGCGCACGATTGGTATCGCAGGCATCGCCGAGCAGCTCCAGCTTGCGCCAGGCGGGAAGCGTTTTGAGGATCTCAATCTGGGCCTTCTCTGCCACGGCCTCGGTATCTCGTGCGAGAGTTCCCATACGAACCAATTCTAGACCACTCTGATCCCGGTTCCAGCCCGGCCAGAAACTGCGACGCGATGTCCCGGACTTCCTTCACCTCGAGCCGCCGCTCGGACCTGAAGAACTCCGGACGCAGCGCCTTGAGCGCCACCTCGACCTGCAGCTTGAGGTCGAAGGCGCGCCACACCTCGCCCATCCCACCGCGTCCGAGCATCTCGAGGATCTGGTAGCGCTCACCGAGCACTTGGCCCCGTGAGAACCAACCCAGCCCCTCCGGCATGTCGAGGGTCTCGCCCTCGCCCTCGCCTTCGGAGCGGGTGGCACGTCCGGCGCCGGAGGAACCGCCAAACGCGGATGCTGCCGACGTCGGAGGGTGTTTCCCGCCGTCGCTTCGGTCTTTTTGAGACATGTCCCTGTGGTTCTCTGCGTAAGTGTAACACCGGAACCCTTGGTCGGGATTTGGTGGCGGTGTGGACACTCGGAATTTCGCTTCTTGGAAAAAATTACTACGGAAGATTTTGACTCTTATAGAGATATTCAGCAAACTCTGTTTCATGGCGTTCGACCGTTACCTCAAAAACCAGGTGGAACGCGACCTGCGCCGCAAGATGGTGTTTGTTGCCGGACCCCGCCAGGTTGGTAAGACTACCCTGGCACGCAGTCTGCCCGGCGCCGACGCTGGGTGTCTCAACTGGGACATTGCCGAGGACCGCGAGAGGATTCTGAAGCGGGAGCTGCCTGTCAATCCCATCTGGGTCTTTGACGAAATTCACAGGTACCGCACGTGGAGGAACTTCCTCAAAGGCGTCTACGATGGCCGTGCTGAAGGGCAGCGGATTCTCGTGACCGGTAGCGCCCGGCTCGATCTTTAACATTTCTCGGGCGATTCACTCCAGGGCCGGTACCACATGCTGCGGCTTCACCCCTTGCGGTTGCCGAGTTGGGCATCGCTGGTCCGACGGACTTCCGGCAGCTCCTCGATCTCGGTGGTTTTCCAGAGCCTTTTTTCGAGGGCTCCGAGGTCGAGGCCCGTCGGTGGTCACGGGAGTACCGGAACCTCCTCATCCGTGAGGAGCTCACCAGCCTCGAACGCGTTCAGGATCTCGGAAACCTCGAGCTTTTGGTCCTGAGGCTGCCCGATCTCGTGGGTTCGCCTCTCTCCATCAACGCGCTTCGTGAGGACCTGCAGCTGAGCCACAAAACCGTCGAAAACTGGGTCCGCATCCTCGAACGCATGTACGCGGTATTTCGAATTCCCCCGTTCGGCGCCCCCGGCATCAGAGCGATCAAAAAGGCCCGGAAGCACTATCACTTCGACTGGAGCCTCGTGCCCGAACCACCATCCCGTTTCGAAAACCTCGTCGCGTCTCATCTCCTCAAGTGGGTTCACTTCCGGCAGGACACCGAGGGGCTCGATCTCGAGCTCAGGTACTTCCGCGATGCCGAGGGGCGGGAGGTCGATTTCGTGGTCGTCGAGCGGGGATCGCCGATCTTGATGGTTGAATGCACGTACTCGGATGCAAAACCCGATCGCAGCCTGCGGTACCTGCGGCGGCGGTTCCCCGACTGCCCGGCGTGGCAGGTTTCGGCCACGGGGAAGAAGGACTTCCTGACCCCGGAGGGCATCCGCGTCAGCCCCGCGCTGATCTTCCTACAAACCCTGGTCTGATGTGCTGCCGAAGCGAGCTGCTCCACCAATCCTCTGTGCCGTCGAACTACCCTTTGTGGCGGCAGGCGTCCCGCCTGCCAGGTCGGTTCGCGGCATTCCGAATGACTGGCGCCCTGACGGGCGCCGTGACGCACCGTCGCCAGCGAGTGGCCGATTGGCCGGCCCCCCATCCGCCCTTCCTTTCCGGCCTCGGCCACAGATCGCAGCCGCCGGCGGGTTCCGAATTCCGAATTCCGAATGCGTGACGCGGCTCATGTCACGGAGTGCTCGGTCTGGGTGGGCTCACCCTCGACCAGGAACCGGAAGCGCGCGACGCTGCGGCCGATCCAGATCTCGTCGCCGTTTGCGAGGATGGTGGGTTGCCGCAGGCGTTTTCCGTTGGGGTAGGTTCCGTTCTTGCTGCCGAGGTCCTCGATGATGGCGTGGTCCGACACGAACTCGGTCCGCCATACGGCGTCGATGAGCTCCTGCTTGGAGGCCAGCTTGCCCGCCCTGGCAGCCAGGCAGGCGAGGACGTCCATGGCGCGCGGGCGGAGCTTGACGACCCGTCCGTTGCTCGAGATCCGGTCGAGCGTCGGTTCGACCAGCCACGCGCCGAGACGAAACACCTGACGGGCTGCCGCGCCTCCATCCCGTGTGTCCCGCATATTGAGAAAATTATAGGGTTTACGCGATGAGAACTGAGAGCTCAACAATCAGATGTTGGAGCCCGGTCCGAGTTGACACACGGCTGAGGAAAATATAGACTAGTTTAAGACTAGTCTTATCGGAGGAGACATGGCACGCGTCGGAGCGTACGAGGCAAAGACTCATCTCTCACGGCTCTTGGAAAGGGTTGCTGAAGGTGAGTGGATCACGATCACCAAGCACGGCCAGCCCGTGGCCGTTCTGAAGCCAGTTTCGGATCGGGAGCAACGGGCCTTGCCCGAGGTCATCGCCGACCTGCGTCGCTTTCGTCGTGGTCACACCCTCGAGGGGGATTCCGTGCGAGAGATGATCGATGAAGGTCGGCGATGAAACCGCTGGTGATCGATTGCTCGGTGACCACGGCCTGGTGCTTCGAGGACGAGGGCACCTCGTTTGCCGACAAGGTTCTCGATCACATCGCCGACACCGATGCGTGGGTGCCTTCATTGTGGGCATTCGAGGTTGCAAACGTTCTTCTTGTCGCTGAACGCCGCGGCCGACTCACTCCCGCCGACTCGACTCGAATCGTGACGTTGCTGAGCGATCTCCCGATCCTGATCGACGACCGTACACACGAACGCGCACTCGATTCCGTGGTGTCAATCGGAAGAGAGCAGGGTCTGTCGGCGTATGACGCAACCTATCTCGAGCTGGCCATGCGTCTCGGTGGAGAGATGGCAACGGGAGACGAAAAATTGCGCGCTGCCTGCCTCGAGACTGGGATACCGCTGTTCGAACCGGCATAGCTACGCCACCGACACCCCAAAAACCAGGAGTCGGGAATGAGGAATTCCCGTGCGGCCCTCAGACTCTGGCCGACCTGGGGGAGGGTTGGTGGCATTCCTCATTCCTAACTCCTCATTCCTCATTCAAACAGGTACCCGTTTGATCAGCTTGGCGACGGTCTTGAAGTCGGCCGTGTCGCAGCGTTCGAGGAGCTCGAAGAGGGCCGATTCGGTGGAGGTGATGACGGCACCGGCGTCGGCCATGCGGCGGAGGGCCCACTCCTTGTCGGCCGGCCGGCGCGAGTTGACGGCGTCGTGGGGCACGTGGACCTCGAAACCGACCGACAGCAGGTCGATGACGGTCTGCAGGACGCAGACGTGGGTCTCGATCCCGGTGACGATGATCTTTTGCCGGCCGGTCGCGTCGATGGCGTGCCGCAACCCGTCGTCTCGTGAGCACGAGAAGGTCAGCTTGGAAACCGGCGTGTCACCCAGGGCGGCGGCAAGGCTCTCGACCGTGGGTCCGAGGCCCTGAGGGTACTGCTCGCTGGGGATCACCGGCACTTCGAGGCCGCGGCAGGCCTCCACCAGCACCTCGAGACGAGGGATGTGACCCTGGTCGGCCATGACCGCGTTGATCCGCTCCTGGACGTCGATGACGAGGAGTGCAGCGTTTTCCCTTTGCAGTAGATCGTTCATGTCAATCCTCCGGCGGTATCGATGATCGAGTGTCTGTCGGCCCGCCCAGATCCCAATCGACTCGGCCTTTGGCCTCACTCAGGGCAGGCTCTTCGGCTCGGTCGTTTCTCTCCCTCTCTCAGGATGACGTTCCGACTGAGCTGCCAAGGCCAGCTCGTCGTCACGTCACCTCCGGAAAGCGGATTGTAGCTGGCTGGCAAACGATGTGCACGTGGGACGCGTGCGGCACAACCGCCTCCTCACAGATTCCTCCGAGGACGTTTCGCATCCTCGTTCGGAATGACACGAGGAGGGCTGCAGCGGTCACTTGGATCGGCATGACACGATGAGGGCTGCAGCGGTTACTCGGTTTGGCATGACACGATGAGGGCTGCAGCGGTCTGTCGATCGGAATGAACAGGCGACCGCACCACCATGTCATTCCGAACAAGGACGCCCGGCGTCCTTGGAGGAATCTGGGCGGGCGGTAAGGAGGAGGAGCCGTGCCGACGACCTTCCCATGGGCTTGTCCTGAGCGAAGCGTCCGACGAGGGATCCGTGGGCAGCAGTCGCCGTTTGTCCTCGTTACGGACAGGGTGGCCGCCGCTGTCGGGGGTCTCTGGCCACTGGGTGGGTGGGCGGATCGAGCATCGAGGATCGAGCATCGAGTATCGGGTGGGCGGGTGGCTGGTTACAATGTGCTGATGGACGAAACGCCGATCGACGAGCAACCCGACAACGATTCGACCCCTCCCGAGACGGAGGTTCCGCGGCCCGAGCCATCGAAGGCGCCGGCGCAGCCCGAAGTCGTCTTCGAGGGCCTGGCCTCGGGCAAGGAGCCGTGGCGTCAGGGCAGCGGGTGCGGCAGCCGGCTGCCCGTCTATGGCTGCATCGTTGGCGTCGCGGTGATGATTGCAGTCCTGATGGCCGGGACCGCGATGACGCGCAAGACCGTGTGGGTGAATATGGAGCGAGGGCGACGAGAGGTGGCGCGGGCGCTTCCACCCGACCTCGCGCCTGAGCAGCGGGTGCGCACCATCCAAAACCTCGACCGCTTCAAGGCCGTGCTCGAAGCCTCCAAGGATCCTTACCCGGTGATGGGTCAGTTCATGAGGCGTGTTCGCGCCGCCCTGGCCGACCAGCGTCTCGACACCAATGAAATCGAAGAGCTCAACCTCTTCCTCGAGAAGGTGATCGAGGAGTCGGGGATACCCTTGCTCCAGCTGGGAATTCGGAATTCGGAATTCGGAATTCGGAATTCCCACCCTCCCGCCCATCGGTACTCTGGGCGGGTTGCGGGTGAGCAGCATTCAAGATTCAAGATTCAAAATTCAACATTCTTATGAGCGCTCGTTTCTCTCTTCGCACCGAGTTCGAGCCTGCCGGCGACCAGGTGCGGGCCATCGAACAATTGGTCGAGGGAGTGGACGGGGGCGTCGCCTTCCAGACGTTGCTCGGCGTCACCGGATCGGGAAAGACCTTCACGATGGCCAAGGTGATCGAGGCGACCAACCGGCCCACCCTGGTCCTCAGCCACAACAAGACCCTCGCCGCCCAGCTCTACCAGGAGTTCAAGGCGTTCTTTCCCGACAACGCCGTGGAGTACTTCGTTTCCTATTACGACTACTACCAACCGGAAGCCTATGTGCCGGCGTCAGACACCTTCATCGAAAAGGAGACCTCGATCAACGAGGAGATCGACCGCATGCGCCTTTCGGCGACCCGGTCGCTCTTCGAACGCCGCGATGTGTTGATCGTCGCCTCGGTGAGCTGCATCTACGGCCTCGGGTCGCCGGAGGCCTACTTCGGGATGCTCCAGCTCTTCGAAAAGGACATCGACGAACCCCTCGAAGAGGTTCTCAGACAGCTTGCCAAGATGCAGTACGAACGGACCCATCTCGATCTCGCCCCGGGGTCGTTCAGGCTCCGCGGTGACTGTCTCGAGATCTACCCCCCGTACGACGACACCGCGGTGCGGATCTCGTTCTGGGGAGACACGGTCGAGCGGATCGAGCGCATCGATCCGGTTCGCGGCGCGATCGTGGACGAGCTCGAACGGCTGCCGATCTATCCCCGCACCCACTATGTGACCCCGCGTTCGCAGCTCCTCAAGGCAATCGAAAGCATCCGGGAGGAGCTCGACGAGCGCCTCGTCGAGCTCAATGCGGACGGCAAGCTGCTCGAGGCACAGCGCCTGTCGCAGCGCGCCCACTTCGATCTCGAGATGCTGACCGAGCTGGGTTACTGCAACGGCATCGAGAACTACTCGCGGCACCTCACCGGACGTCAGACAGGGGAACCGCCGCCGACCCTCCTCGACTACTTTCCGCACGACTTTCTGTGCATCATCGACGAGTCCCACGCCACCGTTCCGCAGGTCCGCGGCATGTTCCACGGTGACCGCTCGCGCAAACAGACCCTGGTCGATTTCGGGTTTCGGCTGCCCTCGGCGCTCGACAACCGTCCGCTCACCTTCGAGGAGTTCGAAGAGCGCATCCGCCAGGTTGTCTTCGTATCGGCGACTCCGGGCCCCTACGAGCAGGAGAAGACCGAGAGCGAGGTCGTGGAGCAGCTCATCCGCCCGACCGGGCTGCTCGATCCCGAGGTCATTGTTCAACCCGCCACCCATCAGGTCGACGATCTGCTGGCCGAGATCCGATCCGTCGTCGCGCGCGGCGAACGGGTGCTCGTCACGACCCTCACCAAACGCATGGCAGAGGATCTCACCAGCTATCTGGCCGAGGTCGAGGTGCGGGTGCGGTACCTGCACTCCGAGGTCCACACCCTCGAGCGCACGGCCATCCTGGCCGATCTCCGCAAGGGTGAGTTCGACGTGCTGGTCGGCATCAACCTCCTTCGCGAGGGGCTCGATCTTCCCGAGGTCTCGCTGGTCGCCATCCTGGACGCCGATCAGGAGGGCTTTTTGCGCTCGGAGACCTCGCTGATACAGACCATCGGCCGGGCGGCGCGCAACGTCGAGGGTCGGGCCATTCTCTATGCCGACAAGGAAACCGGCTCCATGCAGCGCGCCCTCGCCGAGACGCGTCGCCGGCGGGCCCTGCAGGCCGCATACAACGCCGAGCACGGCATCGAGCCCCGAACCATCGTCAAGGACGTGGCGAGCCCGTTGGTCGCGATGAGCCAGCTCGACTACTACGGCCCCGGCGGCATCGCCCTGCGGGCCGCCGACGGCAGCGACGCGGAGATCCCGGATGATGCGCGTTCGCTCAACAAGTTGATCACCGAGCTCGAGAAAAGGATGCGGACCGCCGCCAAGGCGCTCGAGTTCGAGGAAGCTGCGCGCCTCCGCGACCGGCTGAGAGAGCTCCGCCGCCAGCAAATCTACAAAGCCTGACGGCATTGAATGAGGAATGAGGAATGAGGAATTCCCACCCGCCCTCTCAAACAACGGGTTGGGTGGGTGGGCGGAACGTTCAAACGTTCAACGTTTTAACGTCGTGATCTGGGTGGGCGGGTGGGCGGGCAGGCCCCTAGCCCCAGGCCTCAAGCCGCGAGGGGTGGGAGGGCGGCATTCCTCATTCCTGACTCCTCATTCCCAATTGGAAATTGGAAGCCTTACACGATCCTGACGACGATGAACGCCATGTAGGCCGCGAACAGGGCCAGCATGAAACCGCCTTCCCAGCGGTTGATGCGGCCGTCACGAAGTACGATGAGCCCGGTAACGACAGTCGCGGCGATCAGGATCGGGATGTCCCAGAGGATCACATTGACCGGCACCACGGCTGGCCGAATAGTGAAAGCCGCGCCCACCACGAGCCCGAGGTTGAAGACGTTGGAACCCAGAACGTTGCCGACGCCGATCTCGCACTCGCCTTTGAGCACCGCGGCGACCGAGGTCGCGAGCTCCGGGAGCGAGGTGCCGAACGCGACGACTGTCAGGCCGACCAGCGCTTCGGAAACTCCGAAGCGGCGGGCCAGCTCGACGCCTCCGATGACCAGAAGCTCGGACCCACCGACCAGCACCGCGATGCCCACGACGGTGAACGTGAGATGGCGGGCAATTGTCCCTACGACGACTGTCTTTTCGGTTTCGTGATTCCTGGCCGAGGTGAGAGTGATCGCGATGAAGGCGACGAAGATCACGAGCAAGAGCAGCGCCGTGGGTCGGGAGATAAAACCGCTGTGGGCGAAGATTATCAGCGCGGCCGCCGGGATGAGCCCGAAGATCAGATCGCGGTACAAGAGTCGGCGGCTACCAACGACGTGGATCGGCACCAACACCGATGCGACGCCGAGGACCAGGAGGAGATTCATGATGTTCGATCCAACGGCGTTACCCAGGCTGAGTCCTCCACGTCCTTGGAGGGCTGCAACCAGCGAGACCGCGAACTCGGGCATCGAGGTGCCGAAACCGACCACGGTCAGACCGACGACCATCGGTGAGATACCGAGCTGGAGCGCGAGTCTCGATGCGCCGTCCACCAGCCACGATCCGCCCAGACCGAGACCGATGATGCCTCCGATCAGAAAAAGCCAGGGAGCGAGAACCTCGAGTGTCACAGGTGGAGATCGTACCATCCGCAATTCATCGGATCGAGGATCGATCTGATGAATTGCCTAGAACGGGACGCCGAAGCTGACGAAGAACTTGCCCGACGGTTCACCCTCTTGGTGGTTGACGTCCCAACCGTACTCCGCGCGAAGCGGGCCTGCCGGCGTACGGTATTGGAGACCGATACCGGGGCCCCACCTGATGTCTCCGAGCTTGACCTGCGAGGGTGACCCCCAGACGTTGCCGGCATCGACGAACACCGCCGCAAAGAGCTCGCCGGCAATCCGCCTCCGGTACTCGAGGTTGATGAGGATCAGGGCGTTCCCGCCGACCGCTTCGTCGTCAATGATGGTCTGGCCGGGGATCCCCAGTCGATCGGTGTCGACAGCCCGAAATGTGGTTCGCCCGCCGGCAAAGAAACGGTAGGCGAACGGGATCTGGAGATTTGCCGGAAGAGCATGGTGACCGTTGATCGGCTCGATGGCACCGAGACGGAGCCCGGCTGCACCAAACCCCCTCAAAATTGTTCTGTAGACGGTCCCGCCGGCCTGGATCTTGATGAAGTGGTTGTCGGCCTCGAAGGCCGGGAAGGCGTACTGCACCGAGGCCGAGGCGAAGACGCCGCGGACAGGCGCCAGCGGGTTGTCGCGGGTGTCCCACTCGATACTCGGCGTGATCGAGGCGACCTTTGATTCCTGAAGCTCGTCGTCGAGGGCCGCGGGACTCCCTTCGGGGACATTCTCCGGCTGGATGATTTCGTACTCGTAGCGGAACCATGGGCGCAGGGGGCGCTTCAGCCGGTCACCGAAGTCGATCCACAGGCCCCGACGGAGGAGATCGCGGTCGGCAAGCACCTCGTCGGTGCGGTAGACGGCGAGGTATCCGGGGATCGGTAAACCGAAGGCCCGCTGTTTCCGAAGCCCCAGCGAGTAGCGTTGTTGTCTCCGAGACAGCGACGCCTCGGCGGAGAAACCGTACGCACGACCGAGGACGTTGAGATGTGACCAACCGAGGATGAGGCGGGCCGCATCGACGTTCGAGTAGCCGATTCCGAAGAGGTACGATTTTTGGGCGCCCTCCTCGCAGCGCACCACGATGTTTCGTTCCGCTCGATGTTCCTGGCCGGGCATCGGCACGAGCTCGACCCGGCGGAACAGACCGAGTTCGAAGAGACCACGCTGTGCCGCCAACATTCTCTTGCGGGAGAGGGGCTCTCCGGTGCTCACTCCCGCCCGGCGAACCACGGCGGCCACCATTTTTTCGCGGGTCTGGCGGAGGCCGGCGATGATCACATCGCCGATCCTGACAAACGGACCCGGTTCGACCCGAAACACGACCGCCGCCCTTCCGGGCACCGAGGTGTCGACCTCGGACTCGACTCGGCCCTCCGGATAACCCGTGTCGGCCAGCGCTTCTTTGAGACGGCGGTCGGCCCGCTCGACTGCACCGGGGCTCCACGGCGTTCCTTCGGCGAGTCCGAGCGGCCGTTCCTCGATCTCGGCCGCCGCTTCCACTGGCAGGCCCTCGATGCGGACCTCCTCCATGAGCCACCGGGTACCTTCCTCTACTGGAAAAAGGATGTGAACGGCATCTTGGTCCTCGGTGAGCGTGAACTCCGGTCGGCTGACGACGACATACGGGAATCCCTCGCGGTGATAGCGTTCTTCAACCGCCTTGCGATCGGTCTCGAGGGTCGCGTTGCTGATCTTTTGATTGAATCGCCCTCCAGTGCCGCCGGTCTTGACCAGGACCACCTCATTGAGCGCTCTCTTGCTCAGGTGCATCGCGCCCGGATATTCGATTTCGGCCACCTTGAGCTTGGCCCCGGGATCGATCTTGAGGTGCAACACGTTTTCCTCGAGATCGGTCCTGAGTTCCGCCGTGACCTCGGCCAAGAGGTAGCCGGATTCCTGGAGTTGCTCCTGGATCCGTTCGGCAAGCGCTTCGGTCTGTGCCGGGTGCAGCTCCTCCTCGGATGGATCCGGGAATGCTTTTTCGGCAATCTCGGCGCTCGCGTCGGGCGCCACGAGGTCCAGCCGGTAGCGAGGACCGGTCTCTACCCGGAGCACCAGCTCGACCTCGGCGCCATCGGCGAGGCGTTCGACGTCGAGCACCTCGGCCTCCCAAAAACCCATCGCTCGCAAATTCGACTCGGCGCGGGTGCGCAGACGATCTTCGAGCTTGGTGGTGTATCTGGCGCCGATCTTGACCTTTGGCCGGGCTTTGACGGCATCCTCCTCGTTGTCCAGACCGGCCAGTGCCACCGAGCCGATCACCTGCTGCGGCCCGGCGACCACCTCGAACTCGACCGAGACCATGTTGGTTCTCCGGTTGAAATCGAGATAGACCTCGACCTCAGCGTCGGCATGCCCCCGATCGCGCAATCGGCGCTCCACTCGCCTCCGGCTTGCCTCGATCGTAGCCACCGTGACGGGGTCGCCGACCTCTATCTGCAGCCACCGGCGGATCTTGACCCTCAGGATGGGGTTTTTGGCATGGACCTTGATCTGGGAGATGGTCGAGCGGTAGCTGATGCGCACGATCACGTCGTACCCCGCAGGTGTCTCGGCCGCCTCAACTCGCAACCACTCCACGTCACCGCCCGCATAGAGAGCCATGATGACTTCCCGCAACCGCTGGGCGTCCAGCGGTCCGCCGACCTCGAGTTCGAGGACTCCCAGGATGGCTTCCTCATCCGCCGGACCGATCGCCTCCACGCGAACGCTCGCGATGGGCGGACCTTCGGGAGCTGCGAACGCGATCGAGCCGAAGAATACCCCCCCGACGAGCATGAAAATCCCGGAGATCCGCAGACTCGGCGCAGTGCAGTCGAATAAAGAAGAGGACATCAGTAGGGGCGCCGCAACTTGAGGTCCAAGCTCAGGGATCGGTCCTCGTGCTGGCCGGCCTCGATGAAGAGGCCCGGCGCCAGGTACCATCGGCTGACCACGATCTGCTCGCGTTCACCTGAAAGGGTTGTCTGGAGGATGACGGTCCACGATGGCGTGAGCTGTTTGATGACCGACAGCCGCGCGGTGGGGTTGCCGGTGGAATCCGCCGCAAACGGGTCGACCCGCAACTGGTCTACCGGCAGCACGAGATCGCCGCGGCGAGTCAGCACCGAGGTCAGCTCGCTCGAGAGAATCGATGACGCCAGACCGAGGCCCATCGCGCTGCTGCCGAGCGAGCTGCCGCGGTAGCCGACGCCGAGCAGCGAGTAGATGTCGGCGGAGTTCAAGGGCGGCGTAGAAACAGCGGTAGAAACAAAGCGGTCGAGGGTGCCCGCCAGCTGGACCGTAACCTGGTACTCCTGAACCCAGGTCGATGCTTGGAGATCGATGAAGGGATCGATGGCATCCGGGTTGGAAAAGTTCAGGCTGCCTCGCTCGATCTCGTACCGGTTGCCCAGAAGGGTCGCCTCACCGCCTTCCTGCACCTCGATCTGACCGACCAGACCCGGGCTGTTCGAAGTTCCGGTGATTTCGAGACCCGCGGATGCCTTGAGGCGGACAAACGGGCTGCGGAGGTCGATGGTCTCTTCGGCGTCGACGTGGAGGTTGAGACCAATTCCGCCGTCGGCCGACGATTGGCCGGAGGAGCCGATCCAACCGAGCAGGATCGTTGCGAGATCGTCCTTCGTCGTCAGGTTCATGCGATCGATGACGAGGTCGCCCGACAGATTGAGGTCGTCGACCGGACCGTTGAGACGCCAGGTTCCGGACAGACGGGCGTCGAGATCGGGAAAAACCTCGAAGCGGACGCCGCTTGCTGTTCCCGCGAGAGAGAGCACGATGCTGTCGTCGCTCTCCCTGATGCGACCGCTGGCTCGGCCGCGACCGCCCATGAAGCGGAAATCCATCCCTTCGAGCAATACGTCGCCGGACGAAAGCAACACGCTACCGTTGACCTGGGACAGGATGGTCCGTGTGCCGGGCAATCGGAACGACCCTTTCTCGACCTCCGCAATGCCCTCGAACAGCGGGTCGTCGACCATGCCGAGGAATTCGACAATGCCGGTGGCTCGTCCCGCCGGCTCCCAGTCTGGGAGCATGAAGCGCAGCAGCAGCGCGTCCATCGTGCCTGAGAGGTTGCCGCGGAGACTGCCGTCGGAACCGATGTTCCAGCGCACGAAGAGCTCGTCCTCCCGCGCCCGAAGCCGCAGGCCTGGGACCTCGAAACCGTCCTCCGAGAGGAGTACGCGAGCCGGTTCAATGAGGTGGACCGGCTCCTCTTGGAGCTTCAGATCGAGGGTGCTGACGAGAGCCGACAGCCGTGGCAGCGCCTCGTCACTCCACTCGATGGCAAAGGCCGCACTTCCCGTGCCGGTCAGCGGCACTCCAGCCTCTGGCGCGAGATTTTCGAGCAATCCACCTGCCGACAAAAGCTCGATTGCTCCATCTCCGCGGAGCGTCCCGTTGCTGTGGCGTTCGAGAACTGTGTGCGCTTCGGCGACTCCCGTGATCGTGGCCGCCGCCTGGATGCCTTCGGGTCCGGTTCGAAGCTCGAAATGGCCTCTTTCAGAATCCGCGACGAGCTCCGCTGTCGGTCCTTCTGCAAGCGGAAAACTGAAGTCCAGGCTGACATCGGCGATGTCGCCGGCGAGGCGGGCAATTTTTCCGTCGAGGGCGGCCATCGACATCTGCGGCCACCGAAGAGCACCGCCGATTTCGGCGCCGCCTACGTTCCACCACAGATCGGCTTCGAGACCCCTGTCGCAACGGAGCTCTGAAAGTGAAAACCTTCCGTCGGCGAGCTCGATCGAGGACGACGCGCCGCCCAGCCCGAGCCCGGCGAGCGCGACATCCTCGAGATCGATGATCCACTTTCCTCGTGGGAGGGCGATCGGACCCCCGAGGTCGCCTACGAACGAAATCGACCCGGAGTCCACCCATTCGTCGACACCAATCCAAGCGGCGACGGCGGAGAGCGGTATGCGGCGGCCGCTGATCTCTAGATCGAGCTGGTCGTCACCCGCGGCCATGCCCCAGGCCACACCGCCGTCGATCTCGCCGAAACCGTCCACGATTTGAAATCTCCCTGAGCTCAGGCTCAGCTGCGAACCGGCGATTGTAGCTTCCACCACGAGACGATCAAGCTGAACCGGGGCCAGAATCAGAGGCTCTGCGTCGACCCTCGCGTGAACCGCGAGCTGGGAGAATGGGCCGCTGAGGTTGACCTGGAGGTGGCCGGCGCCCGCCAACTCTTCGGGCAGCACCGTCGATCCCACCCAGGTGTTGATCAGCGGACCGATCTCCTCGAAGACGGCCGGCTGGGCGTCGATCGCCCACGCCGGCTCCCAGGTGCCGAGATTGAGAGCTCCCTGCCATCGCGCACGTGAGCTGCCGATCGCCAGCTCCTCGGCGTCGAATCGAAGGAATCCCTCGCCGGTAAGACCGATGAGGAGGGGCCCCTCGATCGAAAGGCCGGACTCTGCCCCGTGGAACTGCACCGAGGCGTGACCCCTTCCGGCACCGAACCTTTTGCCGTCCCACGCTCCGTTGGCGGCGAGATCAAAGGTTGCGGCGAGACCGGCCGACTCGACCCGGATCGTGTCGAGGAACCCCTCGAGCGAGATACCCGTACCGCGCAACCGCACCGAGTGGGAAAAACTCCCGCCGAGATCCGCGAGGTCGTACTCGCCCGCCAGGGTTCCGCCGAGGACGGACGCGCGCGCCAGGGTTCCGCGGAGGCTCCTCCCGAGGAGAGCCAGCCGTCCGGAGGCGTCGTCGAGGGAGAAGCCGGCCGCTTCCAGATGGGAGGCCCGAACCTCGGCCTCGACGAGGGCTGCAGCCGTGGTGTCGAGAACCGCCGAAAGATCGGCAGCGCCGGCCAGCAACCCCTTGGTTCGAAGAAAACCGTCGAGCCAACCCACATCGAGCGGCCCCTCGACCTCGAAGCGAGCACCGCCGTCACCCACCCGTCCGCGACCCAGGAAAGCGAATCCCTTGCCGTCGAGCCGATAGTTCGACAGCTCGAGGCGATCTCCGGTGAGCGTGAAACGTGCGCGGAGAGAGGCATCGACGGGTGACATCTTGCCGATCCGCAGAGTGCCTGCGGCAATCTCGAGATAGCCCCGCGCCTCGTCGTCAAACCTCGACCACGCCGTGCGGACCCCATCCAGATCGAGGGCCAAATTGCCCGGCAGGTCGACCCCCTTGAACTGGACGTCGTTGAGCTCGAGATGTCGGACCTGGATCCTGAGCTGCCCTCCATCGCTGTCCGGAGTTTTCGGCAGACCGTCGAGCGACAGACGGACCCCACGGGCGGCGACCGTGCCGAGTTCCACGGTCCGTTCGGTCAGCCAGATCCTGCCGAGATCGATTTGCATGGCGTCGATCTCGGCGGAGACGCCCGCCGCCCTCAGGCTGACCCCGCCGAGCCTCAGACCGGGCGGCAGGGCGCCCCAGTGAAGATCGCCGATTTCGAGCTCGACGCCACGATCCGCAGCGACCTCCACCAGCCATTGTCGGGCCATGCGGC
>CBDTWX010000030.1:0-19307 GCA_965364305.1 uncultured Thermoanaerobaculia bacterium | reverse complement strand
GCAAAGTCCTGATTCAGTCGCTCATCATTTGTCGTGGAGTTCAGGTCGCAGGCGGCGCCGTATGCGCGATCAACCCGGGGAAATCATCGGGACCAGTGACAGATGACCGCGTCAGCAACAGCATCGTGATCATTTCTTCCCATTCTCGATCAGCGAACGGGTCCCGGCGTAGACCTCGCCCGAGGTGCCGTGCAGCGAAACGATGTCGCCGGTGGCGAAGCGGTGCACGACGGTTCCGTCGGCGTCGACGATGGTCGCCTCGCGCTTCTTGAGGTCGACCTGCAGACCGGCGGCGCTCATCACCGCGCAGAAGCTCTTGTCTTCGATGCCGTTGGCCGCCACCGCGGCATGCGAGGTGGAGCCGCCCTTGGAGGTCAACAGTCCATCGGCCGAGATGATCAGCGGGATCTCTTCGGGGGTCGGGTTTTCGAGCACCATGAGCACCCCGTCGACGTCGTCGCGGGCAGCGAAGTCGGAGTCCGCGAGAGCCCTCCTGTCCGCTTCGTCGAAAGCCACCAGTCCGCGGAAGCCTCCACCGCGCACGCCGAGGCCTCGGGTCGCCGGCTCTCCGGGCTCGAGGAAGCGGTCGATGGCCTCGTCGGCGTAGGTCTC
This sequence comes from uncultured Thermoanaerobaculia bacterium, assembly GCA_965364305.1. Lineage (GTDB taxonomy): Bacteria > Acidobacteriota > Thermoanaerobaculia > Thermoanaerobaculales > Sulfomarinibacteraceae > Sulfomarinibacter. The sequence continues at coordinate 18,695 of CBDTWX010000030.1, read as the reverse complement.
TGCGGTGCGGGACTGCAGCACACTCAGGATTCCGCTCTCCACCGTGAACTCGACCTCCTGGTCGGTGCCCATGAAGGTGCGCAGCCTGGAGGCGGCGTGGCGCAGGTACCTCCCCAGCATCGGCGTGAGCGTGTCGAACTCCTTGATGGTGTGGAACGAGCCCGACGACGTGACGCCACCGACCAGGTCGTCCCCCGCGGCGGAAAACTTGAACTCTCCCGACAGCTCCCGGATGCCGAAGTCGCTGACGGTCGTGCGCGGGATCACGCCGGTGAGCGACACCAGGGTCTCGTCCATGTCGGGTTGGATGGGCTCGTTGCGGCCGTTGCCAAAAGCCATCTCCTGCACGATGACCGCGGTCTGCCACGAATGCGAGATCTCCTTGATCTCCCGATAACGTCTCGCCCTCTCCATGTTCCACGACTCGAAGACCGCCGTCACCGAGTTGACGAGCTGGTAGATGGGATCGGAAAGGGCTTTGTCGAGCTCATCGGAAAACCCGTGGTCACGAAATACGGTCTTCGAGGTCTCGGCCACCTCGCGCATGGCCTCCCACGGAAGGTCCGTCTTGTAGGCGACGCCGTAGCGGAGCTTGGAGTCGTCGACCAGGTTGTAGTTCTCCAGATCCACTCCCCACATGGCCAGGCCGTACGAGGCCAGAAAACGGCGATAGGAGTCGTAGGCGCGCCACGGCCCGTCCTCGGCGAGCGCCTCGGCGATGTCGTCGTTCATGCCCGCGAAGACGACCGTGGTGAGCATGCCCGGCATGGAGAAGACCGAGCCCCCGCGCACCGCCAGCACCAGTGGACTGCTCGGGTCACCGTAGCGTTTTCGCACGCCGGTGCGCTGCTCGATGTCCCCCTCGAGTATCTGCAGGTGACGCTTCAGCTCGCCTTCGAGCCAGCCACGATCGGTGCGGTGGCGGTCGGCGCGGGGAATGCTCGTGGGCAGGATGAAACCGTCGCGGGTCGGCAGATGGAGGTGATGGACGTACAGGAGGCTCGTGCCCTTTCCGCCGTAGCGCTCCCGCAGATTCGATTCGCCGCCGCAGATCTTCATCCCCTCCACCAGCTCGTCGCGATGGGAGATGTGAATGAACTCGTGCGACGCGGCGCGATCCGGGGCGTCGATCTGTCTCTGCTCGTGCAGCGGGGCGCCTGATCGTTGCCGCTCCCGGATGAACGCGCCCGCGATGTCCGAGAAGTGCACGACGCTGTTGAGGTCGTGCATGTAACGCTGCATATTGGCGAGGATCGTCCGCAAATCCTCCTCGTCGAGCCTGAGGTGGTGGCGCATCTTCTCGTACGGGACCGTCACCCGCTGGCGGATCTTGTGGTAGTGGCGGCTGACGTATCTGAGCACGTCGAGCAGCTCCGGGGTGGTCCGCTCCGGATTGCTGAGCAGACCCGCGAGATCGAAGAGCTCGCGCGAGGCCAGACCGTCAAGCTCGAGGTTGAGGATGGAGATGCGGATGATCTCCAGACACTGGTCGAGATCGACCGAGCCCTCTGCATAGGCGGTGGCGATCTTTCGCAGCGCCAGGTAGTTCATCTCCTCCAGCAGGCAGTCGAGCTGCTGCAGGAAGTAGCGCTGGGCCGGAAATCCTCCGACCCTGATCATGTCCTTCAATCGCAGCCGCAGCTCACGGACCTTGCAGAAGGTCTCGAACTGCGAGCTCTCCTCGTTCGCTTCGAGCACCGACTGCACCAGCCCGAAGAGCTCATCCTGGTAGAACTCGCGCAAACCGTCGACGAAGGCATCCACCGCCTTGCGCGCCGTCATCTCGGCGGCATCGGCGTCAAACGCCTCGTCGTCCGGACGAAGAGCCTGCAGGGCTTCGAGCCGCTCTTTGAACGCGCCCATCACGTCGTCCGGCCGGGAGAACTCGTCGGCCTGCTGCATGAGAATGCGCAGGTGGTGGGAGTAGACCCAGCGGTTGCGAGCCTGGATCCCCTTGGCGACGAGTGATTCGAGCTTCTGCTCGATGGAGTCGCCGTACGGGCCCCGAAGGAGGTTGTCCGCGTACAGCTCCTGCCACTCCTCGATCCTCGCCACCGTTTCCGATGTTCCCAGCAAGCGTCCGAGATCGTCCACCACCCGGGCCACGATCTGGCGTGGCTTGTCGCGAGTGGCGGCGTCGATGTCGGCGTCGGCCGGAGACGCGAAGCCGAGCCTGGAGAGCTCTTCGATCTCGCCGTTGGCGAGGAAATCCAGGTAGGCCTCGGCGAGGTCGAGGGTCCGCTTGCCGAGCGCGTGGTGGCTGCTTCGCCTGAGCTCGTTGACGATGGCGCTGCCTCGAATCTCGACCTCCGCGAGATAGATCGTGTCGTTCCACAGCTGGTCGATCAGGTTCGGCTTGCCGATGACGCTCGAAAGGTTGCGGACCACGGTCCGGGTGAGACCCGGGATGCCCTCGCACAGCCAGCCGTTGATGTACCGATAGAGCTCGCTGTTGAGGTTGTTGACCTCGGGTTGCAGGTTCTTGGCACCCAGAAACGTCTTCACCGAGAGGTTGCACAGCCGCGCCACCAGGTGCCGTAGCAGGTGCAGGGCCTCGTTGCGGTTGATCGACTCGTTGACCTCTTTGAGCAGCGAGGCGATGTCGCGGATGCGGGTGATCCGCGGCTCGACCACGCGGTCGAGGTCGAAGGCGAAGAGCATCTGCTCGAGATCGATGGGCGCGCCGCCGCCCCCCGAAAGCTCGTGGAAGAGCTTGTCTGTGAAAACCATGCCGTCCGGGAACCTGCGCACCGAAACCGTGTCGGTCAGGTCGCGCTGAACCTCGTACAGGAGGAGAGTGCCGCTCATGAGGTACGGAATCCGCAGGCGGCCGTCGTGTTGGAAGAGGCGATTGTTGATGATGCCGAATCGTCCGACACGCTGCCCTATGTCCGCCCGCATCTGCTGGTACCAGCTGAGCATCTCCTTGGCGTCGATGGAGCTCTCGCGCTCGATGTAGGCGCGGTAGAGATCCCGGTTCAGAGCGGACACGGCCTCCCGATCCGCAGGGCCAAAGGCCGCGGGCAGCTCCGTTTCGACGCCGCGGGCCGCGAGGCGGGAGAACGGCTCTTGGAGCTCCGGTCCCGGGCTCACCTCGTCTTCCGCAGCGGACGTAACGACCTCGGTGGCCCGCGCGGCTTCGACCGGTGCCGGCGCGCGTTCCAGCGCGGTCTCGGTCTCGGTGTAGATCCCGGTCCGCTCGCGCAAAATTTCGAAGAGCGGACGACCATCCTTTTCGAAAACCCGGTTCACCTCGCGGAGGGCGGCGACGTAATCCTCGAACCGGCTGCCCTCGACGGCGACTCCGAGCTCGCCTGTGAGATCGTCGATGATCTCGAACATCTCCTCCCGCAGCAGCTCGTAAAGCTCCTTGCCCTGCACGTGGGCCACCGCGCGCGCGAGCGCCAGCGAGGCCGACAGCAGGGCGTTCATGCCGAGGTTCTGCTTGCGCTGCATGACCGCGATCGTGTCCGCGGGTTCGCTCGCCTCGGCGAGCTTGCCGCGGCGCCGGGCGGTGTCGAGCTCGAGGTTGAGGAGGGCGGAGTCGATCTCCTTGAGGCCGATCCGCGAGAGATCGACGCCCTCGAAACGCGGCGCGATGACCCGCACGACGTTGTCGACGGCGTTGAGGCAGCCCTTGCCGCCGTAGCGTTGCGCGCGCTCGAAGAGGGCGGTCAGCCCCTCGTCCTGGGCGGCGGCGACCCTGGCCTCGGTGGCGGCCCTGGTGAACGAGTAGACCCCCGGCTCGACCTCCTCGAAGAGCCCGGGGTGGCGGTCGATGAGCTCGCGATGCTCCGCCTGCTCGACGAGATTGTCGACCAGGTGGATTGCTTCGCCGGTGCCGGCGGAGGTGCCGAGCGGCGTCGCGCCCTTGAACTTGAGCACAACCCCGGAGGTGGGGATGCCGAGCTCGAGGGTCACGCCGACGGTGGGAATGCCGGCGTTGGTGGACTCTTCGTAGGCGCGGAGCTTTCTCACGATGGCCTGCTCGCCGGCGCGGAGGGCCTGGTCGCCGGTCGATTCGGCGACCTTGAGCATCAGCTCGGTGACCGCCTGGTACTTCACCAGCCTCTCGGTGTTGGCGCCGCCACCGGCCTTGAGGCCCAGCGAGTTGACCGACAGTGCAATCTGCGCCTCCATGTCGTCGTTGGGGCTCTTGGACCGGTGCGAGACCACCAGGTCCATGCCCTTGCCTAAAGCCACCAGCATGGCCAGCAGCGTCTCATACAGCGAGCCGATCTGGTTGGCCTTGATCAACGCCGAGTTAATCAGCCCCCGGCTGGAGGCCGTCTCGATGGTCTGATCGTTGGTGGTGACCAGGTCGTCGCCGATGATGAAGAGGCTGTCGCCGAGCCGTTCGAGTGCCAGCTGCCACCCTTCGAAGTCGTCTTCCGAGAAGCCGTCCTCGATGGACAGCAGCGGGATCTCGTGCTCCTCGATGGCTTTGGTGTAGACCTCGAGCACGGCGTCGCGATCCAGCACCACCTTGGTCTTGTCGCGCCAGCAGAGGTACATGCCGACGCTGTCCGGCATGTCGAACTCGTCCCGGTAGGCGATCTCGAGCTCGCTCATCGCCGGATCGAGGGCGATGGCGACGTCGACCCCCGGCTGGCAACCGCACTCGGCGATGGCCTGCTTCATCATCGCCCACAGTCGGACCTCTGGGAGGGGGTAGTCGCCCTTGTCGATGTAGGGCGCCAGACCGCCCTCGAGGCCGATGCCCATGACCCGGCAGCCCTCTTCCTTCTCGATGATTTCCTTGAGCCGGTTCTGCAGACGCACGGTGAGCTCCTGGGCGTCCTGGTAGTCCCGCGCATTGAGGATCAGGAACATCGCTTCCTGCATGCTGATGTTCGACTCGGGGTACTCCTTCTCGGTGTGCCGGCCGCCCATGCCGCAGTTGCGGAACTGCCAGGGCGCGGTCACCGGACCGAGCTGCGGGTGGGTCGCTTCCTGGATCCGCCCCTCGACCATGCGGCGCTTGATCCTCGGGCACTCCTGCAGCCATCCCGAAACCTCGCTCACCGTGCTCGCCTTGTCGAGGGCGCGGCGTTCACGCTCTTTGAACTCGGTGTACTTGCCGGGGTCGGCGATTCGGAAATCGAGGAACGCCACCAAACCGATGCCGAGGAAAAGCCTGCCGGCGTAAATAGCCGTCGTCACGTCGTCCATGAGCCCGACGGCCAGCAGCACAGCGGCGATGGGCAGCGCCACCAACGCCACGTTGCGGCTCGCCCGCGGCCCGGCCGCGGCCACCGCCAGGTTGTACGGCGCGTCGGGGTAGTAGTTGAGGCCTTCTCGCTTGACTCCGGGCGCCGTGCCGAACGGAATACGCAGCAGCATGCCGGCGAGAAATGCCGCGCGACCGAAGAAGGACCGCTCGAGCTTGGGGCCGACCTGGATCGCCGCCGCCTCGTTGAGCGCGTTGAGCCGGTAGGCGGTCACGAAGTGGCCGAGCTCGTGAAACGCGATGCCGAAATGGAAGGTGACGGCCATGAAGAGGGCCGAGACCAACGTCTCCCAGCTCGTGAAAATGAAGCGCAGGACGTCGGTCTTGAAAATCTCCTCGGCGGGCAGCGCTAGCACCGAGGAGATGAAGGCGACGTGGAACGAGACCAGGATGTGGTTGGCGATGACCCAACCCTCCTGGAGCGATGCGCCTCTTTTCCCGAAAACGATCACGGCTGACGCGGCCGAGCTGCACCCACTGCAGCACCCCCTTGACCAGACCGGTGGACGCTCGGTGGGGCGCCCCCGGATCGCCAGTTCATTCGAAAACCGAACCGGTCCTCTCGTGCGACCACGATAGCAGCACCCTCAAAACAACGGCGTGAGGAAAAGCGCAAAGGTCACCAGAAAGCCAACGGTCCACACGACCGATCGAAGCATCGCCCAGTCGGCGATATAGCAGATCACGTAGACGATTCGCGCCACGACGAATGAGATGGCGAGAAGATCGAGAATCCGCTCCGGACCGCCCGCGAGGTGCGCCACGAGCACCGCCGTCGCGAAAGGCGCAAACGTTTCGAAGCCGTTCTGGTGGGCCGCAACCGAGCGCCCACCCCAGCCTTCGAGCCGTGCCTGCTGCGCACGCGGGAGGTGGTTGTCATACCCCCCGGCAAGCTGCATCGCCGCCGCCACCGGCAGCTTGGAACCGTAGACCACCAGCCACGCCGCCACGATGCACCACAGATGAGTCTCCATTGTCCGTTCACCTCCTCAGGCGCCACGCACGTCATTGCTGCATGAAGAATTCGCAAAAAGTTACCTTCATCCTCGAGACCCGGTTTCTCGGACAACACCCGAGGGAAGTCGGCCGAAACCCATCAATACAAAGGGTCAACCCTGCTCTCGCCGATCGGTATCAACCCTCCTCGAGCTGAGCCGGGGTCACGATCGGGCCGTACTTCGCCTTCAATGCCTCCAGGCCCTCGCGCTGTTCGGCGTAGACGTCGAAGAGCTGCTGGGGCAGGTTGTCCTCCTTGCCGTAGGCTTCCTGTTGCAGATCGATGCGCGACAGGATCTTGTCGACGTAGAGCGAGAAGTGCATGTCGTACAGCTCACGGGGGTACTCCTTGCCGATCTTGTCGGCAAAGAGCTTCTCGAGATCCTCGTACTTGGGCAGGAAGCCGATGGGCGTCTCGATGGCATCGATGTCGCCGTGGCTGCGCAGCTCGAGCCACGCCATCCACACCTTGACGTCGCGCTTCTCCCCGAGCAGCCGCGTGCCCTCGCCACCGCGCGCCCCGGCGGTGAGGAAGTAGTTGAGCCCGGCCAGGATGGGTTTGTCGGTCAGCGAATCCGAGTTGAAGAAATCGAACTGCGACCTCATGTAGTCGGCCAGAGCGCCCGGGATGAACGGGGCGTTGGCCCACGGCTGGCGACGGACACCGGTGGCGCCGACCTCGGTTGCGGTGGCAGCCGACACGATCGAGGCGCCGATCACGACGCCGTGATCCGGGTTCTTGGCGACCCAGATGGGCGGCATGGTGTCGCTGTCGCGTCCCGAGTACGTGATGACCTTGACGTGCACGCCCGCGGGGTTCTCGGCCGAGGGGAGATCGTAGTTTCCGATCGCCTCGTTGGGCACCGTCGCACGCGCGTTGGGGTGCGAGATGGGGATGGGCTTACCGGCGTCGTCGGTCTTGCCTTCCCACCACTCACCCTGGAAGTTGCGGCCCTTGGGCGGGTGGGACTCACCGTTGCCGACCCAGTGCGGCACCAGCTGATCGTCGATCAAGACGTTGGACCAGATGACCTCGGTTCCCTCCTCGCGCAGGCACTTCATCAGGTAGGGGTCGCCGTCGTAGTTGACGTCCTCGACGATGCCGAAAATACCCTTTTCCGGGTTGACGGCGCGCATGGTCCCATCCTCGGCGATCCACATCTGGGCCAGGTCGTCGCCGACAAACCGATCACCCGCCATGGCCGAGGTCGTCTTGCCGCAGCCCGATGGCGCGGCGCCGCAGACGAAGGTCGAGCGGCCGCCGGGGCCGTCGAAGCCGGTGATGAACATGTGCTCCGAGAGCTGCTTGCCGGCCTGGAAGTAGGTGGCGAGATCGACCGCGAAGCGGTGGTTCCCCTTCTTCATCAAGAGTGTGTTGCCGGCGTAGGTGCAGAACATGGAGTAGGTGGTGAGCCACGACCGGTCCATGAAGACCCGCGCATTGGGCAGGTCCTCGGCCCGCCACGGACCCTCCGAGTGCAGGTTGGTGAAGAAGTAGCCGGTGTCCTTCACCTCGGCATCGAAGGTGTCGTAGGAGTTCCGGTAGAGCAGGTTGGCGCTGTGCATGACGTAGGTCGAGCTCGAGATCTCGACCGCGGGAATGGTGGCCGGCGCGCCGGCGGGTCCGCGGTTGAAGAAGCCAACCATCATGACCTTGCCGTTCATGATTCCCGACATGTTGTTCTTGACGTACTCGAGGCCCTCGTCACGCAGGATCTTCTTCGCCAACGCGCTGATCTTCTCGTCGGGGTTGACGATGTAGAAGGTACGGTCGACGATCCGCCCCTGTTCCTCGGGCAGGTCGAAATGGATCGTGTGGTCGGCCATGGCGAGAGGCGATTCCTCGCCCTTGTCGAGGCTCAGTTGGCGGATGGCCGCGAGGTCCTCCTCGCTGCCGGTGTTGACCATCACGCTGTCGGGGTGACAAATGGAGATCGAGTTGGCGATCTTGATGAGCGCATCCTCGGTCGTGATCTTCTCGAGCTTGGCCCGCTCGGCGTCACTCATCTTCTCGGCGAAGACCGCCTTCGCCTCGTCCATGCTGTTGATGCCACCGATGTGGGCTAGGATCTCGACACCCTTTTTGAGTTCAAGCATCAGTCTCTCCCCATTCTCCCGTTTTTGATTGAGTGGAATTTCACAAGCTCCATGACGAGCGGCATTATAGCGCGTCGGAGCACAGCTGTATTCACCTTTTTCGCCGCCACCGTGTGCCTCGTTTCGTCGCCCGGAATCTGCGATAATCCGAGCCGTCGAAAGGAGCCTCGGCCGGGGGAATTCATGAGCCCAACTCTGCAGTCTACCGATCTCAGAGCGCGCGCCAGAGAGGTGGCGGAGACCCGCTCGAGCGGCGCCCGAGTCAGCATCCGTGACCTCCCCCCCGGCGCCCAGTTGATCAACGTCATGGGTGTCGACTACATCCACACCCAGACCGACAACGGCGGCGACCTCTATCTCACCAGCGAAGGATCCGCCCACAGCGAGCTGCTGCAGCCGGACAACTGGTACGACCTTTCATGGTTCCGCGCCCACCGCGAGGAGCTGGAGGGCACCGGCGCCGTCTACGCGAGCCCATCCAAGCCCATCGACGGCGAGGCCCTGGTGCTGGTGGTCAAGTTCAGCCGCGTCGGCCAAAAGGTGCCTCTGGGCACCAGGGTCATCCGCGACCTCCTGTCGTGTGAGTTCAACAGCCCCTTCGAGGAGTTCGCGTTGGTGGAGGAGCTGCGCCACAGCCGCCGCGGCGGTGACGATGTCACGGTCAAGACCTCCGTTCCGTTCGCCATCTACGTGCCTCCCGACACGTGGCAGCCGGCGCAGACGGGACGCTTCCAGTGGCGAATCGCCAACCGGGTGGCCAAGCACCCCGGCATCGCAATCGACATCCTCCGCGACTACATCATGGTCTACGGGTGGCTGCCCGGAATCGACGTCTGCCAGGCCGAAGCCATGGGCTGGTTGACCCACGAGGAGATGCTGGCCATGAACCAGCGCGCCATCGACGAGGCGGCCGGCAAAGGGTTTCAGGTGGTCGACATGAAACCGGTCCACGTCATCGTCCAGCCCGTCAGCGCCAGTGAGCTGCAGCGCGATGGCGACCGGATCGACTACGGCATGGTCGACTTCGAGCTCCTCGAACGGAACCCCGAGTACGAGCGGGAGATCCTCAAGGATCGTCATCGGTGGTATCAGCGGCGCCGGCGCGAGATGAAGCTGGCCGCCATGAGCGACGGAAACGAAGCGGCGCCCCTTCCCGATCACCTGCGGGCCGCAAGAGTCTTCGGGGTCGACTACCTCTACGGCCACTGCGAGAGCACCGCCGGGGTGCTGTGGGTGGTGGGCAAAGACCCTGATCTCTTCGACTACTTCCTGCCCGAACGCTGGCGAACCACCGCCCACATCCGGCTCTTCGAAAACCACGAAACCTACCTCACGACGAGCAAGGACGCGGTGCGTCTGGTGTGGAAGGTGTCGCGGGTCGGCGAGTACCCGGAGGTGGCGGCCTACGGCCCCGAGGGCTTTCAGCTGCTGGCGCAAGGCTTCAACAGCCCCTTCGAGGAGGTGGGCCTCGCGTACTGGCTGCGGCGCAACGGGATCCGCACCATCCTCCCCCGCGCCATCTACCGCACGGGCCACTTCTCACAGCTCAAAGAGTCGCTCTTCGACCCCAGCCGCTACCAGAGCCACCGCGACCTGACATCGCCGGATGGTGAGCCCATCCTCGAGACCGGCCGCAACTACGTCACCATCTGGGATCAGTGGGACGGCCCGGTTCACCTCGACGACGAGACCGAGGCCACGGTCTACCGCTCGATCAACGCCGCCGAGGCGGTCGAGCGTGAGCTGCTCGACGCCGCCGACGGCGACTCGCTGGTGAGCTCGGTCAGGCGGCGGCTGGATGCACTCGGGATCGACGCTCCGCGTCTCGCACCCGAGCATCTACTGCTGTCCATCGGACCCGACCACGACCTGATGCGTGCCGATGACCGGCGTCCGGACTTTCGCCTGTGCAACCTGCAGTTTCTGCACTGGCGCGAGCTGCCAAGGGAGGTCCGGGCGGGCTGAGGTTCACTCAGCCGTCGAGCAGCTCTGAGATGTCCTTCGGCGGCGCCTCGCGGTCGGTGGCCAGCGACACGTAGGTTCGCGCCAGAACGTCCTTCCCGGTGTGGAAGATGGCGTTGACCATGCCGAGGGCGTGGGCCAGCTCCTCCGGCTCCACCGATGCCAGTACCCGCTTCCACAGCGCCTCCTCGATCACGTTGATTGCTGTCTGGACCTCGAACAGATCATAGCCGCTGGCGTGGCGTTTGCGGGCGATGCGCTCGGCGTGCTCGACGATGGGCTCGACACGCCGTTTTTCGAGGCATTCAAGCACCCGGTCGATGAATAGGGTGACCCGCTCCCGCGTCACCTCGTCTCCATCGTCCATGTAGTGCCGCAGCCGGGCGTGACCGAGCTCGGTCAGCGCATCCTCGACCAGGTCGTCCTCCCAGCTCCGAAACAGCTCGCTCAGCTCCACGAATCCTCCTCGAACGCAGTATACGCCTCATCCCCTGCGCCCGAATCCGCGCTCGCTCGACAGTGCCGAGTATCGATTCTTTCTGAGGTGCAACCGATCAGGAGCAACATGGGTGCCATGGGCGTCGGGTCGACCCGGGCGGGTAACCGCCCGGTTCCATCCGACACCCGTACCCGTCGAATTGTTGTGTGTATTGGTGCCACCGGAGCTTCCCAGCCCCCACCAGATGATGGCACCATTTGGTCCGTTTCGTCGGAGGATGTCCCAGTGAACAAGAAAGGATTTCACTCTGCACATCTGTCGTTGGATACCGTCAATATTTCCTATTCTCGGCGGGATTCTCGCTCTGAGCGGGCAGGCACGACCCGGAGGTGACGATCCCGAAGCGGCCACAGCTGATCGCTGCCGCGGTCAGCTGCCGCTGTCCTCGGGCGTTCGGGTGGTGGGGGGCTGTCGAGGTCGAGCTGTTCCCTGTCGATCTCGAAGCACGGTTGGCACAGTACCGCCGAGAGCGAGCTACTCAGGAGGCTTGAAACGCCGCGGCGGCTGCGGCCTCGGAGACCCCGGTAGACACACCCGCACCTTCACTCGCGAGCACGGTCTCGAAGGCTCCGACGCACAACAGCACGTTCTTCAAGTTGCAGCTGTGGCCCATGAGTCCGATCCGCCAGACCTTTCCTGCCAACACGCCGAGGCCCGCCCCGACCTCGAGCTGGTACTCGGTGAGCAACCGCCCACGGACCCTGGCTTCGTCTATGCCGTCGGGAACGCGCACCACGTTGAGCTGCGGCAGGCGCTCGTTCTCCGGCACCGCGAGTTCAAGTCCGATCGCTTCGAACCCCGCGCGCAGGGCCATGTGGTGCTTTCGGTGCCGTGCCCACGCGTTTTCGAGCCCCTCCTCGGACACGACGACAAGCGCCTCGTGGAGCCCGTAGAGTGCGTTGATGGGCGCCGTGTGGTGGTACGAACGCTTGACGCCCGTTCCCCAATAGCCCATCACCAGGTTGGTGTCCATGAACCAGCTCTGGATCGGAGTCGTCCGCGCGGTGATGAGATCGACCGCGTCCTGCGAAAAACTGACTGGTGACAGACCCGGCGTGCAGGAGAGACACTTCTGGCTTCCAGAGTAGACCGCGTCGACGCCCCAGTCGTCGATCTTCAGCTCGATGCCTCCGAGCGAGGTCACGGCGTCGACGATCGCCAGACAACCGTGCGCGTGGGCCAACGCAACCAGGCTCTCGACATCAGATCGGGCTCCGGTGGAGGTCTCAGCGTGGACAAAGGCCAGGAATTTCGCCTCAGGGTGATCTGAGAGGGCCCGTTCCACCTTTTCCCGATCCACCGCCCGGCCCCAATCGTCTTCAACCACGACGGCGGTGCCACCGCAGCGCTCGACGTTTTCCTTCATCCGGCCGCCGAAGACCCCGTTGACGCAGACGATGACGGTGTCACCCGGCTCCACGAGATTGACGAAGCAGGTCTCCATTCCGACCGAGCCCGGACCAGAAACCGGCATGGTGAGCTGATTGTTGGTTTGGAGAGCGTACTGGAGGAGCTCCTTGAGCTCGTCCATGAACGAGACAAAGACCGGGTCGAGGTGTCCGAGAGTTGGACGGGCCATGGCCTCGAGGACCCGCGGTGAGACGTCGGACGGGCCCGGACCCATCAGGGTGCGCTGTGGGGGATGGAAGGAGGTTGGCATCAATCAGTCCTTTCTCTGCGGCGCATGATAGCAATGCCATAGAGGCCGGGCATGCAGTTCGGTACGCGTATCTTGCTTCGACGTGCGAGGTTCCACTCTTCGCATTGTTAGCCCACGACGCACATCCATGTTCAATAGGGGAAACATTCGAACAGTGCGAAGGTTGGCACCTGCGTCGTCGATGCGCGACGCCCGCCACAATGCTCTCTCTTTCTGCCACTGGCTCCGGATGCTGCCCCTGCCGCTGTCGCCGAACGCCGTCGCTGCCGACCATCGCTGCCGACTGGCGCTGTCACCTGACGCTGCGAACTGTCGCTGACCATTGTCGCGGACGACTGCCGGCTGTCGTGGCGGGGCGGTTGACAAGGAGCCTACAATGGTTTCTGCAAGGGGGGGCCAGATGTTGAGATTATTCCGTCTTCAGTTCGCCTTTTTCGCGGTGCTGCTCGTCACTGTTGTCGCGGAGCCGCAGAACGAGAGCCTCCAGATTCCAACCCCGGCGAGCGTTCTCGGGTTCGAGCCAGGGACCGATCGCCAACTCATGGACTACGGCGAGCTCATCGGCTATCTGCACCGGCTTGCCGATGCGTCACCGAGGGTCGCGATGCTCGACGTCGGAACATCGCCGCTGGGCCGGAAGATGTACGTGGCATTTATCTCATCGCCGGACAATATCGAGCGGCTCGACGATCTGCGTGCGATCAACGAACGGCTCGCCCTGGATCCCTCGATCCCGGACGAAGAACGCGCCGAGCTGATCGCGAACGGGCGAATCTTCGTCATGGAGACGCTGTCGATGCACTCGGGGGAGGGGGCGCCGAGCCAGACGCTGCCGATCTTCGCCCACAGTATGGCGACCACCGAAGATCCAGTGGTGCTCGGGCGGCTCGACGACGTGGTCTTGATGTTCGTACCGTGCCACAACCCCGACGGTATGGACATGGTGGTCGAACACTATCGTGAGTACCTGGGCACCGTCTACGAAGGGTCGCGACTCCCGCGCGTCTACCACAAGTACGTGGGGCACGACAACAACCGCGACTTCGTCTCCCTGTCGCAGGAAGACACGAGAGTCATCTCAGCCCTGTTCAGCACCGAGTGGTACCCCCAGGTGCTGGTCGAGAAGCACCAGATGGGCTCTACAGGTCCACGGTACTACGTGCCCCCCAATCACGACCCGATCGCGCAGAACGTCGATGAAGGTCTGTGGAACTGGTCCGCGGTCTTCGGCTCCAACCTGTCCCGCGACATGGCCTCCGACGGCCTTCAGGGTGTGGCGAGTCACTGGCTCTTCGACGACTACTGGCCGGGTTCGACCGAGACCTCGCTCTACAAGAACGTCATCAGCTTTCTCACCGAAGCGGCGAGCTGCCGAACCGCCACTCCCGTCTTCGTCGAACCAACCGAACTGAGAGTCAGGGGCAAGGGTCTCGCCGAGTACAAAAAAGGGGTGAACCTGCCCTATCCCTGGCCGGGAGGAAAGTGGGGCCTCGCAGAGATCGTTTCGTACGAACTCTCGTCGATGAGGTCGATCCTCGCCACCGCATCCCGCCATCGAGCCGAAATCCTCCAGTACCGAAATGACATCTGCCGCAAGCAGGTGGAGCTGGGCCGGAGCCAGGCTCCGTACTACTTCGTCCTGCCGAAAGATCAGCGTGACCCCAGTGAGCTCAAGGCGCTCCTTGCACTATTGCAGCGACACGGTGTGGAAATCAACCGGCTCAATCAGCCGACAGTGGTCGGCGAGAATCACTTCGACGCCGGAGACATCGTCGTCCGGCTCAGCCAACCCTACCGGACGTTCGTCAAGGAGGTGATGGAGGATCAACGCTATCCCGAGCGCCACTACACACCGGGTGGCGAGCTGATCCGGCCTTACGACATCACGAGCTGGTCCTTGCCTCGCCATATGGGAGTCCGTTCGATTCAAGTCGATATTCGATCGGAAGAACTCGAATCTCGTCTCGAGGAGGTCGGCGCGGAAACCGTCAACCAGAGCATCCCTGCGGGCACGACCGCGCTGCTCTTTTCGCCGTCGATCAACGCGAGTTATCGCGCTGTCTTTGCGGCCCTCGACAAGGGTCTCGGCGTGGCCCGCGCGATCAAGTCCATCAACCAGCCGGACGGCACGGCGCTGCCGGCCGGGACATTCGTGATCTCCCTTGACGGGGTCTCGTCGGCCCGAGCTCAAGAGATCATCGACGGCGCGCCCGTCCCACCGGTCTTTTTCTCTGGCGACACCCTCGAGGAGTTGATTCCGGTTTCCCAGCCGCGAGTGGCAGTGGTCGAGACCTGGTTCCACGACATGGATGCGGGTTGGACGCGGTACCTCTTCGACACCTACGGCATTCCCTACACGGTGCTTCACCCGGAGGATTTCGACGGCGCCGAGCTGATCCGCGATTTCGACGTGATCGTCTTTCCGGACGCCGGCAAGGACACGCTCACCAAGGGCAAAAGAAAACGGGGCGACCGCTACGTCAGCAACGACTACCCGCCTCGGTTCCGCCGACCCATCTCGAAGGGAGGCCTGAGCAAGCTCACGGCCTTCATCGAAAACGGCGGCACGGTGGTCTCCTGGGGAGGCTCCACGGGTCTCTTCACCGAAGGGCTCGCCGCGCCGTCCGATGAGAAGGACGCCGACTCAGTGGAGCTTCCAGTACGAGACGTAACCCAAAGCCTCGACGGTGTGTCGGTTCCGGGCGCCTTCCTAGCTGTCGACTTCCTGGTCGACCATCCCTTGACCTGGGGGATGCCGCACCAATCGGGCGCCTTCTCGCGAGGCAGGCCGGTCTTCGCGACCTCGATCCCGACCCTCGACACCGACCGGAGGGTGATCGCCACCTATCCCGAACGCGACCTCCTGATCAGCGGTTATCTCGAGGGCGAGAAAGAGCTCCAAAACCGGCCGGTCATGGTCTGGGTGCGCGCGGGCAAGGGACAGCTGGTGCTCTTCGGAATCCGTCCTCAGTTTCGGGGCTCGACGCCGGCGACATTCAAGCTCGTCTTCAACGCCCTCTTGCTACCGCCCGCCAGGTAGGACTCGGTTGGTGAGAACCATGGCGATGCATGTCGGTCCGTTCAGCTCCTCGAAACGATAGCGGCGGCACAGATGGGCCCGGTTCAGTCATTCCCCAGCAGGGATCGAGGTGCGCTCCGCGAAACCACAGTGGCCTTCGCGATCGTGCTGATGGTCCTTGTGGCCCCTATCGAAGATGTGGGTGCCAGAGAGCCCGGGACCCGAGGCGAACCATTCGAGGTACCCCGGGCCACATCCGCGATCATCATCGACGGCGTGATCGAAGAGGATGCTTGGAATGTCGCACTCGAGCTCGAGCTCAACTACGAGGTACGGCCGGGCGAGAACATCAAGCCGAAGGTCGAGACGAAGGTCTTGATCACCTACGACGCCACCCACGTCCTGGTTGCCTTTCGTGCCGACGACCCGGAGCCTAAGAAGATCCGTGCCAGATACCGCGATCGGGACAACATGCAAGGTGACGATTCGGTCGGAATCACGATCGACACCTTCAACGACCAGCGCCGGGCCTACGAGTTCATGGTCAACCCCCTGGGTGCCCAGACGGACGGGATCTACAGCGAGGGCAACCGAGGGTACGGCAGGGGATTCGACCGGTCCTGGGACGCGATCTGGGAATCGAAGGGGCGGATCACCGAAAACGGCTACGAGGTCGAGCTCGCCATACCATTCAACCAGATACGATTCCAGGCCACGACGGGGCCGCAGATCTGGGGACTCGACTGCACCCGCTCGTATCCCCGTGACAATCGATACCGCATCGGCCTTTTTCCGCGAGATCGAGGCGCCAACAGCTACCTCGCTCAAGAGGAGAAGATCATCGGTTTCGAAAACGTGTCACAGGGCCGGAACATCGAGGTCGTGCCGTCGCTGGTCGGTTTCGCGCTCGAGGAACGGCCCGACTTCCCGGACTCGCTGGAAGTGGAAGAGGACAAGAAGGCCGAGCTCGGCGCCACCGTGTTGTGGGGTATCACCCCCAATCTGACACTCAGCGGCGCACTCAACCCCGATTTCTCGCAGATCGAAGCTGACGCGGTGCAGCTCGCGCTGAATCAACGATTCGCCCTGTTTTTCCAGGAAAAACGACCGTTCTTTCTCGAGAGCGCCGACTATTTCGAAACCGGGCTGGACCTGCTCTATACCCGCGTGATCACCGATCCTTCGGTGGCGCTCAAGCTCACCGGCAAGATGGGCAGGCATACCGTGGGAGTTTTTTCGGCCCAGGACGAGATCACAAACCTCGTCGTACCGGGGCTCCAAGGCTCCGACTCGGAGACATTCGAGACGGCCAACACCTCCACGGTGGCTCGCTACCGATACGATCTCCGATCCAACTCGACCCTCGGTCTCATCTTCACCGGCCGTGAGGGTGCGGACGGGTACTTCAACCGTGTCGCCAGCTTCGATGCCCAACTCCGGCCGACCGAGTCCGACAACATCACCGTCGATGGCGCGTGGTCACGCACCCGGTACTCACCCGATATGCAGGCGGCACTGGACCTCGAGCCCGGAGAAATTTCGGACCATGCCCTGGAGGCGGGGTACGTCCACACCAAGAGGAACTGGTTTGTCTTTGCCGAGTATTACGACTTCGGAGAGGACTTCCGCGCCGATCTCGGTTTCATCCCCAGGGTCGGTTACCGGTCGGGGAATCTCGGTGGCGGCTACACATGGTGGGGCGACGAGGAAAACTGGTACAACCGGCTCGAAATCGGAGGCTTCGCCTCGAGGTCTCAGGACCAGGGTGGGGACTTTCTGGACCAACATACAGAGATCTGGATCAACGGCGAGGGTCCCGTTCAATCCAACTTCAGGTTCTCGGTTGGAGACCGCTCCGAGGTCCACGAGGGCGTCCGATTCGACGACCTCGTCGTGCCGTCCTTTTTTCTCAGAATCCGACCGACGGCTTCATTCGCCGTCCGCGTCCGCGGTGTCCTCGGCGACTGGATCGACTTCACCCACGTTCGGCACGCCGACCGCATCCGCCTCTCGGGCGAGATCGACCTCAATGTCGGACGCCATCTCGCGTGGGAGATATCGCACCTCTACTCGACCCTCGAGGTCGAGGGTGGGACGCTGTATGAGGCCAATGTTCCGCAGTCCACCTTGGTCTGGCAGTTCAATAACCGGACCTATGTCCGCGCTATCCTCCAGTACACGGATATCGAGCGAAACCAGGATCTCTATGAGGACGCGGTGGACGAGCTGACCCGGGATTTCTTCATTCAGCTTCTCTTCTCCTACAAGCTCAACCCGAGAACGGTCTTATTTGCCGGCTATAGCGAAGGCGGCGCCGAAACTCAGGACATCAGCAAGATCAGCACGAGTCGCTCGGTGTTCCTCAAGATCGGTTATGCCTGGCTGTGGTGATGTAAGATCCATCCCTCGCGCACGAAAAGGCTTTCGAAGGACACGACGAAAATCCATGCTTGAGGCTCACGACCACCGATTCGGCCAGGACCAGCGCCGTCCGGGAGAAACTCGAACGGTCGCAGTCATCATTCTCACAACGGCCACGATGGTGGTCGAGGTATGGGCCGGTATCGTGTTCGGCTCGATGGCCCTGCTTGCCGACGGACTTCACATGGCGTCACACGCGGCGGCGCTCGGCGTCACGGTGATCGCCTATGTCGCCGCAAGGCGTTGGGCCGGTGATCAGCGCTTCAGCTTCGGCACCGGCAAGATCAATGCGCTCGGCGGTTTCACCGGCGCAGTTCTGCTTGCGGGTTTCGCCGTCTACATGGCCGCGGAAAGCATCTCCAGATTCGTGGATCCGGTTCGAATTCGGTTTGACGAGGCGATCGCGGTGGCAGTCCTCGGTCTCGTGGTTAATGGCGTGAGCGTGGCGATCCTCCATCAGAAAGGGACGGGATCGCAGGACCACCATCATGATCACAATCTGCGCGCAGCCTTTTTCCACGTCCTGGCCGACGCACTGACATCGATTCTCGCAATCGTTGCCCTGCTCGCTGCAAAGCTCTACGGTGCGGCGTGGATGGACCCGATGATGGGCATCGTGGGTTCGGCCCTGGTGGCCCGGTGGTCCTGGGGTCTGTTGCGAGACACCAGTGGGGTGCTCCTCGATCTGCAGGCGCCGTCCGATCGGGTGGAGCGCCTGCGGCGGTTCCTCGAAGATCGCGGCGCGGCTCGGGTGCTCGATCTCGACCTTCGCCATCGACCGCATTACCAGGAAGTAGAACAGCGACATCAA
>CBDTWX010000029.1:0-19530 GCA_965364305.1 uncultured Thermoanaerobaculia bacterium | reverse complement strand
TTCACTTTCCCGGTGTGTACCAGATGGGAGACGTGTACGCCCGCTCCTGGGTCGTCATCGGCACCTCGTCACCCATCGCGATGCCGTATCGCTTGGCGTCGTAGGCCGTCCACCGCGGGGTCGGGATCTCGATCACCCTGGCGTAGTAGAAGGCGGGTTGTGAGGGATCGAAGTCGGGATCTTTCCAGACGGTAATGAGCTCGGGATCGCCGATGGTATTGGTCCACGAGGCGTTGGCCACATCGACAGTGTTGCCCACCGGAGGGAGCTTTCCGTCCGCGCCCGGCTGGCGACGATCGGCATCGCCCCACACCACGTCGAAGACCTTTTCGCGGGTCTTGCCGTTGCCGTCCAGCCACCCCTTGACGATCTGGATGCGGTCGAGGTTGCCGCTGTAAGGGTCCTTCATGGCCGCCACGAGAAAGCTCGGGGTCTTCGCCGCCGAGGGTGCTGGCAGCAGATCGCCACCCATCGGCACCCCTTTGGCGTACCCGATCTCACCCGGCAGCCGGCTGACGGCGTCATCAGGCTGGAAGTCCCACCCTCCCCAGAAGCGGACCAGGATCCGGGAGCCGGTCGTGCCGTAGACCTCGCGGCGCTCGAAGGCGTCCCAGATGGCTTCGCGGGTGTTGTCGGTTGCCCACACCGCGGCGAGACCGGACGACACCTGTTCCCAGCCCATGACATTGCCGGCAGGGGTTGCCAGCACCGGTTTGTTCCAACGGTGGTCGCCGGGCTCCTTGCCGGTGTGCTTGCCGAAGAAGTTCTCCTCGGCGGCGGTGGCGAGCGAGGTGTGGGAGTCGGTGCTGCCGACGACGCCGAACTTGAAGGGATTCACCCCGAGCTCGGCCTCGAGCTTGAGACCGTTCTTGAGCGCCTCGCGGGCGTACTCATACTGGAGCATGTCGTCGGTCTTTGCCTCGCTCATGTCGAGGTTGCCCTTGTCCCACAGCTCGTAGCCGGCGAACTCGTCGTTGGGCGACAGGTAGGGGTGGGCCTCGCCGTCACCCTTGATCTGAGTGATCTCGTAGACCGGCTCCCAGCGTGCTCGGGTCTCGGCGTAGGCCCTGGTGAGAGGTTCGCCCGACAGCGTGGTGAACGCGAACATCATGCCGTTGGAAAGGTTGCCGTTGTGCGGAATCGCGAGGACCGAATCACCGGTCACGGCCTCATAGTTCTGCATCCAGTCCCACAGGTCCTCGGGATCGGGACTCATGGCGAATGTGAAGGGCACGATGCGGTCCGCGTCCGAGCTGTCACCGCGAAACATGAGCACGCGGTGCAGGTTGTTGCCCTTGACCAGCGAGGTCCACTCGTAGCCGATGATGGCCGTGAACCGGCCCGGGTCGTTGAAGTGATCGGCGGAGGCAGTGTAGCCATTCCAAACCGTGCGCGCGATCTTCGGATCGAGCATCTCGGGTGGGATGTTCCCCTGGCTGGCTTCCGAGATCAGCTCGCCGGCGGCCTGGACCCCCTCCTCGGGACTCGAGTTCATCATCAGGTGCCAGCGCTTGAGCTGCTCATTGCGGAGCAGAGCCGGGTTGCCCTTGTACAGCTCCATCATCGCGCCCATGGCAACGCCGTGATCCGCGATCACCAGCCAGTCGAGGGGGCGCGACAGCTGCACCCGCTGGCCGCTGGCGGAGGTCACCGTCTCGCCCCGGGCGAAACGATAGGCCTCTTCGGGGCCCAGGCGGTTGCCGAATGCGAACGCGTCCGGCGAGTTGGCCGTGTGCAGGTGGGTGTCGCCCCACAGCACCTGGGGCGGAAAGCCTCGGTCCGCCTAGGGTGAGTACCCGCGGCTCTGGAAGTGCTTGGCGGCTTCCTCGGCATCCAAGGTCATCTCACCCGCTTGCTGTTGAGCCAGCGCCGGTACGGCCAGTGTAACGACACACAATGCGAAAAAAACTCGTTTCATCTCTCGTTCCTCCGGTTCGTAGATGTGGCGCCTAGCATTCGTGATCCCGTATGAAGCCCTCGAACCCCCCGGGGGGGCCTCGCGGCCCCCTGTCGATTCGTTTCAGTTGTTCGGCCGCGCCAGAGTCTCGAGCTCTTGAAGCCTTTCCATGGCCTTCATCTGCTTGAGGGTGCCGTAATTAATCCCGGCCGCGTTGAGGCTCGAGCCTTCCTGGAAGGGGTAGCCCGGGATGGTCTCGAGGAACTCTTTGATCACGGTCTGGATCGGCACGAAGATCCACATGTTGTCGGCGTACCAGCGCAGGTATCCCATCTCGCCCTCGAACATCATCTCCTCGTAGGGGTCGGCCCGGAGGTTGACGATCGCCGGCCAGCCCGTCACCTCGCGGGTCGAAGTTGCGATGTTGCCCGTCTGCATCGCGAAGTGGACCTTCCAGTTGCGGAAGCGCACCGCGTTGAGCTCGCCGCCCTGGCTGAAGTAGACGATCTGGTCGCGCGGCGAATCCTCCACCTCGCCCTCGAAGAAGGGTAAAAAGTCGTAGCCGTCGAGGTGGACCCGCCACTCCTTGCCGTTGGCGGTGTAGCCCTCCTTGAGCTTGTCCTGGATGCCCGGTACGCCGGCGGCGTGGAGGAGGGTCGGCATCCAGTCTTCCTGCGAAATGATGTTGTTGTAGATGGTCCCGGGCTCGATCACGCCCGGCCAGCGCACCAGCAGCGGGACGCGGAAGCCACCCTCCCAGGTGGTCCCCTTTTCGCCGTGGAACGGAGTCACACCGCCGTCCGGCCAGGTGAAGCTCTCGGCGCCGTTGTCGGTGGAGTAGATGACGATGGTGTTGTCGAGGATCCCAAGCTCTTCGAGCTGCGCCAGCATGCGGCCGACCGCGTCGTCGTGCTCCACCATGCCGTCGGGATAGATGCCGATGCCGGTGCGCCCCACGGACTCCGGCTTGAGGCGCGTCCACACGTGCATACGGGTGGCGCTCAGCCAGACGAAGAAGGGCTTGCCGTCGGTGTGGGCGCGCTCGATAAAGTCTTGGGCCGCGGCCTCGAACTCCTCATCCACCGTTTCCATACGCTTGCGGGTCAACGGCCCGGTGTCCTCGATCCGGCCGTCCGAGTACGAGTGGATCACACCACGAGGGCCGAACTGTCTCCGGAACTCGGGGTCCTTCGGGTAGTAGTAGGTCTCGGGCTCCTCTTCAGCGTTGAGGTGATAGAGGTTGCCGAAGAACTCGTCGAAGCCGTGGTTGGTCGGCAGGTGCTTGTCACGGTCGCCAAGGTGGTTCTTGCCGAATTGTCCGCTGGTGTAGCCCTGGTCCTTCAGAAGATCGGCGACGGTTGGCGCCCAGTCCGGAGCGCCGTGGTCCGATCCCGGCATTCCGATGGTCAACAGCCCGGTGCGGAAGGGATGCTGACCGAGGATGAACGACGCCCGTCCGGCCGTGCAGCTCTGCTGGGCGTAGGAGTCGGTGAACATCGCACCTTCCTTGGCCAGGCGGTCGATGTTCGGGGTCTTGTAGCCCATGATCCCGTGGTTGTACGCAGAGATGTTGTGGACGCCGATATCGTCACCCCAGATCACCAGGATGTTCGGCTTGTCCTGCGCCGCCGCGATACCGGCGAGCGCGATGGCCATCAATGCGATGGCTGCGATTCGCATTCCGTTCGATCTCATATCTCTCTCCTTTCGTCTCCTTTTCCAATTCAAGATCTCTTGTCAGAACATGCGTGCGTTTTTCGTCACCCCATAGGAATGGTGTAGGTCACGTTGACCCGGATCGAGGTGTCCACCGCCGAACCCGGCCAGTCGTCGTAGAGCAGGCTGGTCTGGTACTCGGCGTAAAAGTTCCAGGTGCCCTTCTCCTTGACGAAGACCTTACCGAGCCGAACGCCGATGGGCAGATAGAACTTCTTGGAGTCCCAGTCATAATTGGCCACCATGTCTCCGTTGCCGACGTACCATCCACCGCCCAACTGGTAGTTGAGAATGGGCGCGATGCCCAGGGGATTCGTGTCGCTGGTGCCAGGCGGTAAGGTCGCCGGATCGATGGCACGTTTCGACTGTGTCAAGAGCACGCCGTAAAACCATTTGCCCGAGCTGTTGACGACAGCCCCGGCCAATCCGTAACCCCACTCATCGCGAGCCACTTTCTCGTCGCCCGGCAGGGTGACGAGCGGACCGATACCGAAACGTCCGCTGCCCCAATCCCAACTTTTTGGAATCATGAGTGCAAAAATCTCGGTGTTGCCGAGCCCGGAGTCGCCGGTCCTGAGGTTTTCGTAGTGGCGAAGGGTCACTCTGGGAAGGATCGTGAAGCTCTTGAGCGCGACCGGTATCACCATCCTCAACTGGGCGTAGTTATCGAGGCCGGGGGCCCTGATCTGGCCATTGTCCAGCGTGTCCTCCTTCCAGGACATCCACTGGTGGGCAAACTGGAACGACCACTGGGTCGCGGTGGAATCCATGGCCTTGGCGACATCATCCTGTCCGGCTGCCGTGGCCTCCGCTTCATCCTGGGCGGAGGCCGGTGAGGCGCCGGCAAACAGCATGACGGCCAGGCAAATGCCCACAGCAATTGCCCGCCGGCAGTGTGTCAGAGAATCTCCATCGTCCTGTCTCATGTGTGGTCTCTCCTTTTCAATTCCCATCGAAACCTGGTAGATCTTCGCTCTGAAGCTCATGTGAATGCCTTCATGTCTCGAACGAACGATCTTCGACGTCGGCCCGATCGGCCAGGAGCGCACCAAGGACCGAGGTCGAGTCCTGGAGCTCGACGGTCCGCGCCGACTCCAACCTTCCGAGCACCTTGATCGCGCCGAGCAGCGTCCGGAACCGGACCGACCGCAGATAGTCCTGCAGCTCCCGCTGCGACTGCCACCACTGCAGCCACAGGAAATGGTTGGGACCACTCAGGTCTTCGAAGACCCTGCACTCGTGGCTGGAACCTTCGCTGACGGCCTCCTCGCGAAGATTCTGGAGCGTCTGCAGCAGCTCTGCTCGGTGCGCATCATCCGAACCCAACGACAGCTCGAGACCAATCAAAGCAACGTCCTTTCAGTCGGTTCTCGAATCTTCTGCTTCACGTTTCGTGCCAGACGGGCCATGACCCTTTGATCCTCGGCCAATGCGTTCTCGTCAGGCCATTTATCTTGTCTTGACAGCACCCTGGCACTTCAACGGGTTTCACCAAATGCCGTCATTTCACGAATATTGGTGACGAATATTGGTGAGGCGAGAACGGGTTGTCATCCCGAGCGGCGGTTTTTCATCCGGTAGCGCAGGGTGTTGGCGTGAAGACCCAGGATCTCGGCCGCCCCGCCGGGACCTGAAATCTTGCCTCCAGCCGAAGCCAGAACGCGCTCGATGTGGGCACGCTCGAGCTCGTCGAGGGTCGCCAGGCCCCGTGCATTCTCGGCTTCAATAGGAGTTGCGGTCGGTTTGCCCGGGCCGTTTCGCAACGGTTCGGCCAGCTTGAGGACGCCGCCGGGCGAAGTGAGCACAGCCCGCTCGATGACGTTCTGCAGCTCGCGCACGTTGCCCGGCCAGTGATACGCCTCGAGCCGTCGCATAACCTCCGTGGGGATCTCCGAGATCGCCTTGCCGCGACGCTGGGCGAAGTGGCGGCTGAAGTGCTGCACGAGGGCCGGAATGTCTTCGCGGCGATCGCGTAACGGCGGCACGGTGATGGGGTACACCGCGACGCGGTAGAAGAGGTCCTCGCGGAAACGCCCGGCCTCCATGTCGGCTCGGAGATCTCGGTTCGTCGCCGCGATGACGCGGACATCGACAGAGATCGTCTGGTTGCCGCCGACCCGCTCAATCTCACCCTCCTGGAGGACTCGCAGGAGCTTCGGCTGCATCTCGAGCGGCAGCTCGCCGACCTCGTCGAGGAAGATCGTGCCGCCGTGGGCGAGCTCGAAACGGCCACGCCGTTGGCGGTCGGCGCCGGTGAACGCACCCCTCTCGTGGCCGAAGAGCTCGCTCTCGATCAGGTTGGGTGGGAGGGCGGCGCAGTTGACGACCACGAAAGGCCCATTGGACCGCGGGCTTTCCGTGTGAATAGTGCGGGCGATCAGCTCCTTTCCCACCCCGGTCTCTCCGAGGATCAGGACCGACGTGTCGCCCGGCCCGACCTGGCGGACCTTGTGGAGGACGTAGAGCAGCGGGTCCGAACCACCGACGATGTCCTCGAAGCCGTGCTCCGCCCGGATCTCCTCGCGCAGATAAACGTTCTCCTCCTCGAGGCGATCCTTGAGCAGCTCGAGCTCCTCGACAACGCGGTCACGATCGGCCTCCGCGGCAAGCTGGTCGGTCATGTCAACGCCGATGCTGAGCATGCCTTCGATCTGGCCATCGGCGTCCCTCAGCGCGACGTCGCGCCACGCGATGTGCTTTTGCCGACCGTCCTTGCTGGTTGTCGTCAGCTCGATCTCAGGGGTCGGATCGCCGCTCATCGCGCGCGTATGCGCCGACCGGCGATTGGCTTGCTGCTCGAGGGTGACGAAATCCCAGGACTCGCGCCCCAACACGTCCTCGGTCGTGTAGCCGAGCACGCGGGTGAAGTGAGGGTTGACATCGACCACGCGTCCGTCCCGATCGACCCTGGCGGCCAAAAGATGCACATCGTTGAGCAGCTGCCGCCAGCGCCGCTCGTTGGCCAGCACCTCGCGCGAAAGACGAGACGCTCGGATCAGATCCTCGGACAGATCCCAGCTCATGGCCGCCACGATGAGCAGGAAGGCGAAGGTGTGGGGGCTCGGCAGGTGGAACCAGCCCACATCCACCGGGATGATCGTCAGCAGTCCAAGAGCATAGAACCCCAGACTGATTCCAAGCAGACGGGCCAGCCGACCTTCTCCGAGACGTACCATGCGGACGGTGCCGTCGATGAGAATCAGCAGAAAACCGAGCAGCACGAGATCGCCGATGATTCGCGCCGGATTCGTGGCGGCGGAAACGAGAGAGACCGGCTCGCCCCACGGCAGGGTCGAAGTCACGAGCTCAACTGGCCCTGTGTACGGCATTCCGATCGCGAAATCCAATACCACCGTCAACACCGCAAGAACAGAAACGCCCCACACGAGCGAACGACGGACGGTGCCGGTTCGGAAAGTGATGTACCACGACAGGGCGACGATGGTTGTCGCGATGAAGAGCGCAGTCCACGGCATGCCGGCGAGAAACTCCTCCGCACTCGCCGATTTATAGATCCTGCGTTCGAAGAGGGCGTCGCCCGCAACAGCGAACGCCGCCACGGCGAAAAGGACCTGCAGCTTGCGGTCCTTCACTCGCAACGCCAGCAACAGATGTTGTAGGCCCACCGCCACACAGGTCGCAGCGGTCGCCACGTACGCGATGGAAAGGGGGGTCATCGAGTCATGGCTCCCTGATGGATCGAACTACTCTAGCGCACCCAAAACGCGAAAAGCGAGATTCGAGATTCATGACGTCAAGATAACCGGAATTACCTTTCAAAACTTCCTGGTGCGGCGTTGTCCCGGCGGAGCCCAATGGGCGAAGCTCGACTCTATGACAGGCTCGAGAACGCGCACCCGGGAGAACAGCACAGTGCGCATTGGCGTCATGGAGTCGCAGAATCGGAGGGCGGGACGCCCGCGCCACAATGAGTCCCGAATTGTAGGGCGGGCGGGACGCCCGCCATCGGATCGGTAGGGGTGGGTCAGCGCTGTTCTACCGGGAGTATTTCGTCGGGCAGGGCCGAGAACGGATCCATCACCCGCACCCCGTCGAAGTCCTGTCCGTCCTGCAGGTCTTCCGAGAGGAGATAGGTGGCGTTCGAGGCGAAGGCTGCGGCGACGATCAGTGCATCCCACCAGGCGAGCGACCAGCGATCCTCGAGATGCCACGCCCTTTCAACGACGTCCCGATCGAGAGTAACGGGATCCCAAGCCTGGAGGGACCGCACGATCTTTCGCGCCTCGAGGGTCGGGAGGCCGAGCTTTCGGGTAAAGGTCGCATAGGTCTCGTGCAGGACCTGGGTGCTCACCCGGCCCGTGCGTGCAGCCCAGATACGGTCCAGCCACAGCTCCGCTCGATGCTGTTTCTCGGGCTCTGTGTTGTCAAACCGGTACACCACCACATTCGTGTCAACGAAGATCAGAGCGCTCATGGAGCTCCTCTCGCCCAGGCAGGTGGTGCCCTGGTCTTCTGAGTTGCCGTGGTTCAACCGCCATGAACTGCTCTCGAGCCAGATCGTAACGACGATCCGCCTCCATCCTTTCTCGCAGGATCTCGCCGACCATACGGGACACACTCGTATTTCGCTCGGCTGCAGCCACCCGCGCCCAGCGGGCCACCTCTTCATCCATAGTGATGGTCACATTCTTCATGACACGAGAATAGTGGAACACGAAATTCGTGTCAAGCTAATCGAAGCAAAACGATCTCACGACGACGTGACTCGTAGGACCTCATGCGATTTTGTTATGTTGTCAGCGACTGACACGCGGGCTCGGCGCAAGGGAGTATCGACATGAAGATCACGGACGACAAACTGCTTCGATCTCGAGCCTACGTCGACGGTCGTTGGATCGACGCCGATGATGGCGGGACCTTTGCCGTCACCAATCCGGCCACTGGAGAGGTGGTCGCCGAGGTCGCGAGATGCGGCAGCGGTGAAACTCGCCGCGCCATCGACGCTGCGGAGAAGGCGCAGGTCGAGTGGCGACAGAAGACGGCCGGTGAGCGATCCGTCCTGATGCGGCGCTGGTTCAACCTGATGATGGAGCACCAGGAGGATCTGGCGCAGATCCTTACCGCCGAGCAGGGCAAGCCCTTGGCAGAGGCACGCGGCGAGATCGCCTACGGAGCCAGCTACATCGAGTGGTTCGCCGAGGAGGCCAAGCGCGTCTACGGCGATGTCATTCCGCCGCCGGCCAATGACCGTCGGATCGTGGTCATCAAGCAGCCGGTGGGCGTCGTGGCGTGCATCACGCCGTGGAACTTCCCCAACGCGATGCTCGCGCGCAAGGTTGCGGCCGCGCTCGCCGCAGGGTGCACGACCGTGTGCAAGCCGGCGACCGCAACTCCGTTGTCCGCGCTTGCCATGGCCGAGCTGGCGGATCGCGCCGGCATCCCGGCCGGCGTCATCAACATTCTGGCGGGCAGCACCAGTGCGATCGGCCGCGAGCTGACATCGAGCCCGGTCGTGCGCAAGCTGACCTTCACCGGCTCGACCGAGGTCGGCAAGCAGCTCGTCGAGCAGTGTGCGGGGACCATGAAACGGACCTCGATGGAGCTCGGCGGCAACGCGCCCTTCATCGTCTTCGAAGATGCCGATCTCGACAACGCGGTCCAGGGAACGCTTACCAGCAAGTACCGCAACGCCGGCCAGACCTGCGTCTGCGCCAACCGCATTTTGGTGCAGGACAGTGTGATGAAGGAGTACTCCGAGAAGCTGGCCGAGGCGGTGCGCGGGCTCAAGGTCGGCAACGGCGTCGAGGACGGCGTCACCATTGGCCCGCTGATCGATGACGACGCGGCCGACACGGTGTGCGCGATGATCGACGACGCGGTCGAAAAGGGAGCCGAGGTCGTGCTCGGTGGCGGACGATCGCAGCTCGGCGGCAGCTTTGTCGAGCCGACCATCCTCTCCGGAGTCACCAGCGACATGCGGGTCTTCCGTGAGGAGATCTTCGGACCGGTGGCGCCGTTAGTGAGCTTCAGCACCGAAGAGGAGGCGATCGCCATCGCCAACGACACCGAGTTCGGCCTCGCGGCCTACTTCTGCGCCCGCGACGTGGGTCGCATCTGGCGGGTCGCCGAGGGTCTCGAGTACGGCATCGTCGGCATCAACGAGGGCATCATCTCCAACGCCATGGCGCCCTTCGGCGGAATCAAAGAGTCGGGCAACGGCCGCGAGGGCTCCAAGTACGGTCTCGACGACTACCTCGAGATCAAATACCTATGCATCGGGGGATTGGACCGGTAGCAGGGTCTCTCGGATTTGGGGTGCGCAGCCAGTCTGCGAAAGTCCTATCCGGCAGCCCGTGTCGGGATCGCCTCGAGCGCGTCAGCGAGTGCGTGGTGCGCATGCCACAAATCGAAGGCGCTCTGCATGTTGAGCCACAGCTCGGGGCCGTTGCCGCAGTACTTTCCTAAGCGCGTCGCCATTTCGGCGGTCACCGCCCGATCACCGGAGAGGATCTTGTAGAGCTGCTGCCGGCTGACGCCCATCTCTCGCGCCGCCTGCGCCACGCTGACCCGCATCGCCGGCAAGACCACTTCCCTCAGCAAGGTGCCGGGGTGCGTCGGCGGTCTCTTCCGTACATCCGTCATCGTATGTCTCCTCGTCGCGACCTCCTCTGCCGCGATCGTCAATGATATTGCTCCAGGGCGACTCGCCGCGCCTCCCCTTCTTCGAACTCGAAGGTGATGCACCACGGTCCATTGATGTGAATCGAGTCGCGCGGCGGACGATGACCGCGCAATCGGTGAAAATCGAAACCGGGTAGATTCAGATTCGGTGCCTTGGTTGCGGCGTCGAGGGCATCGAGTATCAACACCGCACGCGTCTGGAAATCCGCTCGAACCCGTCGGCTTCGGCCCTTTTCGAACAGCTCGCGCAGGCCCTTGTGCTTCCAGGTTCGTATCACACCCTCACTGTAAACCCAGCGTTGTCATTTGTCAACTCCAGGTTGACGTCTTGTCTCGACGGCCAGGTGTCGTAGAGATCGACTTCCGACGCCGCGCTGAAGCGAATTCGTCTGCTAGGATGAGTCGAGAGTTGTTCCAGGAGTGGAGACAAATGCGGTTGATGGGATTGATCGTGCCCGTGCTCGCTGTGCTTTTTGTGTTGGTGGCGGCTGGACCGACTCGCGCCGCCGATGAGCAACCGCTCGAGGTGGTCGACTCGGTCGACCTCGACCGCTACCTCGGCCTGTGGTACGAGATCGCGAGCTACCCGATGTACTTCCAGCGAGGCTGCACGGCGACGACAGCCACCTACTCACTTCGTGAGGACGGGCTCATCAAGGTCATCAACAGCTGCCGCAAAGGCTCGCTCGACGGCAAGCTCAAACAGGCGAAGGGGCGGGCCAAGGTCGTCGACACGGCCACCAATGCCAAACTCAAAGTCTCTTTCTTCGGGCCGTTTTGGGGCGACTATTGGATCATTGATCTTGGCCCTGATTATCAGTGGGCGGTGGTCGGCGGACCGAAACGCAAGTACCTGTGGATCCTGAGCCGGACACCGCAGATGGACCCGGCGCTGTATGACGAGATCGTCGCGCGCCTTCCGGGCAAGGGCTACGACCCGGCCCTCCTCAACAAGACTCTCCAGCCAGAATCCGGAGGCACCGACATATGAACCAAGCACGGAACCTGCCGCAATTCCGCCCGAGACACGTCCTCATCATCACCATCCTGATCTGGGTTGCCATGACGGCGACCGCGTCGGACGAACACCCCCTCGAGCCGCCGGATCGCTCAAGTCCGCGGGCGACGCTCGACACCTTTTCCAGATCGATCGATACCGCCTGGGATCTCTACACAGCTGGCGATCCCGGTTATCGGGAAACCTTTCTCGACGCCAAGGGCTGCCTCGATCTGAGCGCCATTCCGCCGCTGGTCTTTGAGGAAGTCTCGGCAGAAACCGCCCTGCTCCTCAAGGATGTGTTGGACCGCATCGAGCTCCCTCCCGTTGAGGCCATTCCCGATGCGGCTGCGGTTGCCGAATCGGGCATCTCCAGCTGGACTGTGCCGCACACTGAAATCACCCTGAGCCTCCAACAGGACGGACCGAACGCCGGCCAATGGCTGTTCGCGTCAGACACGGTGCTCCGCGCTGATCCGTTCTACCAGAAAGTCCGTCATCTCCCCTACCAGCCCGGGCGCAAGGGCGGCCACGTCGAAGAGCTGCGATCGGGATCAGACGCCATCCTGCTGCTGAAATTGGTCGATATCATGCCGCCGTGGTTCCGTGGCGAGCTCGGCGGCATGCTGGTGTGGCAGTGGTTCGGCCTCGGGCTGCTGGTGGTGCTGTTGGGGCTCGCGGTTGCCCTCGTCGCGTGGATCGGAAAACGGTGGCGTGGCAGCAGACTGATCGGCAACCGGCTCGCCGAGTTGCTCGTCCCTCTCGCCTTGCTCTTGATCCCGCTGGTCGGCGATTACATGGTCAACCGCATCTTCCAGCTGCCGGGAGCGCCGGCGCTGGTTCTGCAACTGGGTTTATCGGTTGTCGGCTATGTCGGTCTCGCGTGGCTGGTCGCACTGGCTTGCACCCGTCTCGGCGACCTCGTCATCCGACGCTGGTTTCGCGACGCGCGGCCGCTCAAGAAACAGCTCGTCAAGGTCCTCTTCCGGATCGCTACCATCATCGCTGTCATCATCGTCCAGGTGATCGCAATGCAAAGGCTCGGCGTGCCGGTGGCGGGGCTCATCGCCGGTCTCGGCGTCGGCGGTCTCGCGATCGCGCTCGCCGCCCAGAGCACGCTCGAGAACTTCATCGGCGGCATTATTCTGTACACCGATCAACCGGTAAGAGTCGGAGATGTCTGCAAGTTCGGCGCTCGCAGAGGAACCGTCGAGGACGTCGGTCTGCGCTCGGTCAAGATCCGTACCCTGGATCGGACGATCGTCACGGTTCCGAACGCCGATTTCGCCAAGCTTCAGCTCGAGAACCTGACTGATCGCGACCAGGTGCTGCTGCGCGAAGAGCTCTGTCTGCGTTACGAAACGACGCGAGATCAGCTGCGGATGGTCCTGACCGAGCTCGAAACCATGCTCCGCGAGCACCCTCGGATGGCAGAAGACCGCCTGCGGGTGCGTTTCACCGGCTTTGGCCAGCACTTCCTCGAGGTCGAGCTCTTCGCCTACGCCCAGACCAACGCCTGGCCGGAGTTCCTCGAGATCCGTCAAGATGTGCTGCTCAAGGTCATGGAAATCGTCGAACGAGCTGGCACGCGGCTGGCACTGCCGACCGAGGTTCATTACGCGGGTGGGCAGCAGTCGTTGAAGGGGGCGTCGGAAGCCGAGGGCCACTCATCCTAAGGCGAAACGACGGAGGGGCCAAACATCAACACGATCTCGGTTGCTATGATCTTTTCGCCCGCGCTGCTGCCACCGCTCGACCCCGGAGAAGTGCTACCGTGGACCCGGCCATCGCCATGCTGCTGGGAGGTTTGAGATGCGCCGCCACATCATTTCCATTCTGGCCGCAGGGTTGATTACGACGGCAGTACCAGCGACCGCCCAGCGTGTCTCCGAACCACTCTTCGATACCTTCAACTTCAAGTTCGAGGGGAGCTGGGTCGGGGTCGCGACCACCGTCCGGCTCGATTCGGAGACCCTCGGAGAGGGCACCACCCTCAGCTTCGAGGACGATCTCGGTCTGCCGAATAATGAGATCGTGCCTTCCCTCTCATTCGAGTGGCAGGTGGGCCGAAGACATCGTCTCGGCGTGCGTTGGCAGGACGTCAATCGCGACTCGTCAACCCAGGTTCTGGAAGAGATCGAGTGGGGTGGCGAGATCATCCCCGTCGAAGCGGACATCACCCTCGGTTTCGACATTCGCACCCTCTCCGTTGACTACACATACTATCCATGGGTCAAGGAGCGATGGGCCGGCGGTTTTGGTCTCGGTTTCCGGGTCATGGGCCTCAAGACCATCTTGACGGTCGACACCGTCGAGCTCGAAGAGGAGATCGACGGAACCGCACCCCTACCTTACGTCAATTTCGAGTACCGGCGGACCTTGGGCGAACGGTGGCGGGTCAAGGCGGCTCTCGGCTGGCTCGAGGTCAGGATCGGCGACATCAAGGGCGGTCAGCACATCGGCCGTCTGGCGGGTGAGTACATCACCGGCAGACGATGGGGATTCGGCGCCGCAGTCAATTACTCGAACGTCGATGTGGATTGGGACAACATCGATGAACCAGTCGAGGACAATACGCTCAGGGCCAAGATCGACCTCGACATCAACGATGTCAGCCTTTATGTGCGGATTCGGTGGTAGGCAATTCCGGCAGCTAGGGGCTGCCGGAATTGCGGCAAACGCCCGGTCGCGGCAGCGACCGGGCGCTTGAATCATGACATTTTTAGGGGAGTTACTTGCCCTGACCCGCGAGGATCTTGTCCCACTTGTTGCCGATCTTGTCGAGAATCTTGTCGATCTGCTTGATCTGCTTCTCCGGTTTGGACTTGACGGTCACCATTCCGGTACCGCGCCACACGAGCTTCTTGTCGGCAGGGTTATAGGCATCGATGATCAGGGTGCCTTCGGTGTAATTCGTTGCATAGGTGGTCGAAGTTCCCATGCCTCCACCGCCCCAGCCGCCCCAGCCACCGCCCCAGCCGCCGTAGCCGCCATAACCCATGCTGGTGGTGTTGTAGGAGGTTCTCTCGGCCGTCGTCACGTGATAGGTCACGACGATGTCGCCGTTCGACTCGACCCTCTGCAGCCCACCCTGGGTCAGCTCCCTGACGATCGCCGTCACGATGCGGCCCGCCATGAGCTCGTTCTTCACGTTCGACTCCGCGGTGTCGACATACTCAAAGGTCTTGACCGCGCTGAAGTCGAATTCGTGGGCATAATCGATGGTGACCTTCTGCGCCATCGCCGGCGTCGCAGCCAAAACCAACACACACAGCAATCCGAGCGATCTCTTCATCATAAGGCTCCTTTCATCTCCCCGGTGATTCATACGGACCGTTCACGATGTTGTTCGTTCGTGTCAGACCGAAACGATACCATGCGGATGAGAGCGTGAAAACCGGAGGCTGAGCACATCGAGAGACACCAACGCCCGGGCGCCGAGAACAGCGACCGGGCGTTAGCGAATCGATGTCAGAGGGCGGGCTTATTTCGCCCTGCCGTCGGTGACCTTGTCCCACTTCTTGCCGATCTTGGTCAGGATATTCTCGACCTGTTTGATCTGCTTCTCGGGCTTGGCCTTGACCGTGACCGTGCCGGTGCCGCGCCACACGAGCTTTTTGGACTCGGGGTCATACGCGTCAATGATCAAGGTGCCCTCGGTGTAGGTCGTCGCATAGGTGGTGGAGGATCCCATGCCGCCGCCCCAGCCGCCCCAACCACCGTAGAAACCACCGTAGCCACCGTAGCCCATGGAGGTTGTGTTGTAGGAGGTGTTTTCCTTCGAGGTGTAGTGGTATGTCACGTAGATGTCAGGGTTCTCGCTGACCTCGGTGCCGCCGCCTTCGCGCAGCTCCTTTTTGATCATGTCGGTGACGCGACGCGCCATTAGCTCGTTGCTCTTGACGTTGCTGTCCTCGGTCTCCACATACTGGAAGGTCTTGATCGATTCGAAATCAAAGTCGCGAGCGTAGTCGATGGTGACCTTCTGCGCCATCGCAGGCGCTGCCATCAACGTCAGAATAAATACCAATCCAACCATTCTTTTCATTTCCGAACTCCTTTCACAGAAGCGAGAACCTCTCACGACGTCAGATTATTCTCGCAGGTCATCGGCGGGGGACTCATCGCACCGGCTGAGTCGACTCACCCACCTCAGCCAGATACTCGCGGATGGCGCGCAAATTGCGCTCCGCTCCGGCGTGGCCGGGCATTCCCGCAGCCGCCAGCGCGAGAAACCGCTCCGCCTCGGCGTAGCGACCCATCTCGGCGAGCAACAGACCCAAGGAGTAGGCGACGTCATACTGCTCCGGGTAGGCCTCGAGAATCGACCGCAGCAGAGCCTCCGCCTCGTCGTTGAGCCCCCGCGCGTTGAGCAGCACGGC
This sequence comes from uncultured Thermoanaerobaculia bacterium, assembly GCA_965364305.1. Taxonomy (GTDB): domain Bacteria; phylum Acidobacteriota; class Thermoanaerobaculia; order Thermoanaerobaculales; family Sulfomarinibacteraceae; genus Sulfomarinibacter. The sequence goes on along the minus strand of CBDTWX010000029.1, from coordinate 3,896 downwards.
CAGGTTGGCCTTGGCGGGGTCGACAGATTGCCCAGATTATGGCCGGCAAAGGCAAAGTCGAGCGAGTACTCCATCGCCTGGCGATACTCCGCCAGCGTTTCGCGCAGGGCCTCCCGCTGGTACGGCTTGAGGAGCTGTTCCGGCGCATCGGCAAGCTGCACCGCCGCCTGCATCCGCACCGCCTTGACCGGATCGAAGAGGAGCGGCGCCACCAGACCGACGAGATCCTCGGGGGTCGCGGCGACGAAACTGATGGCCGCCGTGTGGCGCACCAGCGGCTCGGGGTCGGCCAGAGCGACCGCAAAGGCTCGAGTGCTTTCCTCGCCCGGGTAGCGGCCGAGCAACGACAGGGCGGTCGCGCGGACGATGGCCGGGTAGAGCTCATCACCTGCCAGCCGGATCAGAGGGGCGAGCGCCTCGAGGCGGCCCTCCCGACCGGCGGCCAGGATCGGCCCATAGTGTGGTTTCTTGGCCTCACCGTACCACCTCGTGAACGCGTCCACCGACCATTCGAGCGGCTTGTCGTCGTGGCAGCCGCCCTGGGAGCACGCGTTGGGTGTGCCGAGGCTCTGGCTGAGATCGGGGCGCGGAACGCGCAGGCTGTGGTCGGCGCGTTGATCGATCACCATGTAGGGCTGCTCGGGCATGTGGCACTTGACGCACAGCGCGCCGTCGGAATCCTTGCCCTCGAAGATCTTCTTGTGAAAGTGGTGCTCGCGGGTGTCGTAGGCGTCCGCGCGATGGCATTGCAGACAGAGGTCGTTACGCTCGAACTTCAGCTCGAGGCTGTGGACGTCGTGACAGTCCGAGCACCGGATGTCGTTGGCGTACATCTTCGATTGGGTGAACGAGCCCCAGACGTAGACCTCGTCGAGGATCTGGCCGTCGGCGTGGTAGAGCCCCTCCTCGAGCACCGAGGGCAGGTGGCTCTGAAGCAGCGCTACTGATGAGTGGTCGTAGTCGCCGAGCTCGGAGCGCCGGGAGTGGCACGGCGCGCAGAGCTCGACCTGGTCCCTCGAGGAAATATCTCCGGTCGGCACCACCAGCCCATAGTCGTCGATCGCAGGCCTTGCCATGGGCTGGACTCCGGCCCACTTCACATGGAGTGAGCCGGGGCCGTGGCAGGCCTCGCAGCTCACGTCGATCTCCGACCACGTCGTGTCGTAGGTGTTGGTCGAGGCGTCGAAGCCTTTCCGCAAATTGGTCGAGTGGCACTCGGCACACATCCCGTTCCAGTTCTGGGCCGCGCGGGTCCAGTGGAGCCAGTCGTCCGGCGGAATCTCGTCATCCGGATAAAGATCGAACCACTCCCCGCGGACCGAGTCCCAGGCGATCGTGAGACACTGCAAGCGCCCGCCCGGAAAGGGCACCAGGTACTGCTGGAGAGGATCGTGGCCGAAGGTGTGGGTGATCTCGAAATCGGCCGTCTCGCCGTCCGGGCCCTGAGTGGTGACGAAGAAGCCGTCTCCACGCCTGAAGAAACGGGTCGTGATTCCCTTGGAGGTGAAGGCCGCGTCGTCGAAGTCTCCGAGGACGCTCGAGTCATCGGCCGGCGCCATCGCGAGATCGTGGTCCGAGCCGACCCAGCTATTGAAAGCCACCTCGTGGCAGGGACGGCACGCCTCTCGACCGACGAAGGTTGCCGCGTCATCGACCTCCGAGTGCGTCAGGCCAGCTCGACCGTTGCGGACGATCCAGGCCGGCACGCTGAGGACGATCAGTGCGGTTGCCACCGCACCGATCAGCTTCCACCGGTGCAGCGGATCGGCCGTCACGTCCGCACCACCTGGGAGGTTGAGAAACCCTGCCGTGTGACAGGACCGCTGATGTCGACCTTGACGATGTCGTTTTCGATTCGCACGGGGAAGAGGTCGAGCGCCCGCGGCGCCGGCGGGCTCAGGACTTCGCCGGTGATGTCGAAGCTCGAAGCGTGACACGGGCACACGAAACGATCCTCTTCGGCCACCCACGGCACGGTACATCCGAGATGGGTGCACTCCCGGCTGAGGGCCAGGAAACCACCGTCGGCCAACCGCGCGAGGTAGAAACGGCCCTCCTGAAAGGCCGTCACCGAGCCCTTCTCGAAGCGATCGACCGGCCCGGCGACGATCAGCGCACCGTCGTCGCCGCCGACCTTGGGTCGCCGACGGGGTCGCAGGAACTCGCTCGCGACCCACGCCGCCTCGGCCAACGCCACTCCGCCGAGCAGCAACCACGCCTTTCCGAGAAATCCCCTCCTCGATGGTTCTTGCACAGTTTCGTTCACGAAACCACTCCAACAGGCAACCGGTTCAAAAAGTAACGCCGAGCCGCAGAGGTGCCGAGGCGCAGAGTTTTTCGCTGGGTCGAACCATCCTCAGACTTGAAGGATCCCCTCTGCGTCTCTGCGCCTCCGCGTCTCTGCGTTGAATTCCCTGGATGGCGATTCACCTCGGTCACCCCCAGGGCCAGACGAGGGCCATGCCGGGTCCGCGGAACCACACTCCGGTGATCGTCAGCACCGCCAACACGACCAGGAAAAAGATAAACAGTGTCTGCACGAGCTCGGATTTCGTGGCTTTGAACCGCCGCAGCAGCAGCATCCTGAATCCGGCGAGGCCGGCCGCGAAAAGGACCAGCGGAACGACTCCCCGAGCCAAGATCGTCGGAAGACCCGCGCTCGGTTGCAGCAGGAGCTCGTCGACGACGATCAGGGCCGGGGTGAGAATCAGCGCGAGTGCGGCTGCCAGCAGGCCTCCGTGGCGCCCGGTCTCGGACAAGAACCACGGCCCGGTCTGCTCCGCCCCGTAGCGCAGGTAGGGAATCGACAGCAGGGCGACGACCAGGAGGCCCGGGATCACCACCACCGCGACAAGCGGATGGAAGTGGAGCTGCAGCTCCTGAAAACCGACGAAGTACCACGGCGCCTTGGCCGGGTTGGTGCTCATCCCGGGATTGGCGGCCGCTGCCAAGGGAGCGTTGACCAGGACCGACATCACCATCACGGCGGCAATCAGCGCGGCAGCCGCCGCGAGCTCGCGCAGGAGCAGCTCGGGCAAGGTGGAGACAAATTCCGGTTTATCCTCCTCGATCTCATGTGGCGGACGGGGATCGACGACACCCCCCGCCTTGCGAACCCGCCAGAAATGGAAACCCATCAGCACCACCAGCCCCACCGGAAGCAGGGGGGTGTGAAAGGTGTAGAAGATGATGAGCGTCGCGGACCCGATCTCCTCGCCACCGCGCGCCATCCCCTGCAGCCAGCCGCCGATACCGGGCACATAGCCCAGCATGCCGGTAACTATCGTCACCGCCCAGTAGGCGAGCTGATCCCAGGGCAGCAGATAGCCCGTAAAGTTGGAGGCGAGCACTCCGGCGAAGAGCGCGAGCCCGATCACCCAGTTGAATCGGCGGGAGCCGTGGAACCCCCCGGTGAAGAAGACCCGCAGCATGTGCAGGAGGACCACGGCAACCAGGAGATTGGCGCTCCAGTGGTGGATGTTGCGCACCAGGCCGCCGACAACCGTTTCCTGCCCGAGCGCCACCACCGACTGATAGGCCCGCTCGGGAGACGGCTCATAGCCCAACATCAGCAGCACGCCGGTTCCAATCATCACCGAGATCAGCACCAATGAGCTGCCGCCGAGACCAAAGGTGTGGGTGTAGGCAAGGGTGCTTTTCCGCACCCGCACAGGACGCATGTGAAGGACGAAGAACTCGAGGATCGTCTTGCGCCGCTCCTTCTCGGTCCTCGGAACGATCGGGCGGGGAAAGACCGAACGCCAGACGCGACGGAAGAAGCCTGCCGGCCGGTTTTGGCTACCCGAAGTCGACTCGTCCTTTCTGCTCATCCTCGATGACGCTAGCCTGCTTCAGTCCCGGACGCAACCTCCCTGCTACAATCGCGCGATTGACAT
>CBDTWX010000028.1:0-20041 GCA_965364305.1 uncultured Thermoanaerobaculia bacterium | reverse complement strand
GATTGGGGACGCCCAATCCTCCGAGGAGCTCCGCAACCCGCCACGACTCGCCGAGTGATGAGGCTGCTGCCCGGCAGGCGTGCACCTCCCCACAGACGCACGTGCTCGATATCGCTGTTGCCGCTGACCACCGAAATCGATTCGGAGTACAGATGATCGATCAGCTTGACGCGCGAGCCTTCGATGCCCCAGGTCCAGGGTGTTGCCAGTGAGTAGAAGGGGCGGTCGATGCGAATCTCATCTTGGGACCCGTCAGAAAGATTGGCGTGGACGAGGTTGACCCGCCACCGGCTGTTGAGGACGTTCGGGTCGAAATACCGATACGACCACGAGCTCCGCTCGTCGTTGGACTCGTAGGCGACGGTCACCGATTTCCCCCACCCGAGGAGGTTCTCTTCCTCGAAATCGAAGCTGTAGTCGGTTCGATCGCCGAAGATTCCGAGCTGGGCGCCGGCCTTGAGCGTCCACTGGTCGTGGGTTTCGACCATCACCTCGACCCCACCGGCCACCTTGCGAGCGGTGATTTCCACAGGGTTCATGATGCCCAGCGCGCGCAGGATGCGGGCGCTCTCGGCGGCGGCGCTTTCGGAGTACGGGTCGCCCTCCGTGAAGAGCAGCATCGAGCGAATGAAGTCCTCTTTACTGATGATGTGGAGGGCGTTTGCCCATCGGTAAGGCCACGCCCTGGTCTTCGGGTTGGAGGTGTCAAAGATGTCGCGACGGTCCACCCGAATGGAAACGATGGTCAGTCCTTCCAGCACCTCCTCAGCCGGAAACCCAGCTGCAGGCGGAACCAGCAGGAGGGCGAGCAGGATGGTGGCTCGGGTGGCGGATCTGCTCAACGCCTGCGCCGTTTGCGCGCCGCCTCGCGTTCCCGTACCAGCTCCGCCACCTGTCGGATCCGTTTCTGTTCGCGGGTTTGTTTCATCTTGTCCGTTCTTTTCCCGACCAATCGAAACACTTGGCTGAGCATCAGGAGGAGCTTGAGATGGCCAACCGAGGAGGGGAGCTTGGTGTTGCGGACCTGGCATCCCCAGATCTTGGCGGTGGCGATGTTTGCCTTGGTGAGATCGGCGTTGCGAAGATCCGAATAACGGATGTCGGCCTTGTCGAGGTCGACGCCGACCGCATCGGCGAAACGAAAATCGGCGCCGAGCATTTTCGCTCCGGCGGCGTTGGCGAGGATGAGATTGGTACCCGAAAGATCGGCGCCCTGGGCCAACACGCCCTCGAGGTTGGCCTGTTTGAAATTTGCGTGACGTGCCTGCGCATCGACGAGGTTGGCGCCCTTGAAGTTGGCGCCCTCGAAGAAACCGTGCCGAAGGTCCGCCTGCTCGAGATTCGCCTCGCGGAAGTCGACGGCGCGCAGCTCGCAGCGCGAGAGCACCGCCCTGCGGAGATTGGCGGTGGCGAAGGAGACTCGACCCAGACTCGGTGAGCGGAAATCGAGCTCCGCGAGTTGCGCCCCGGTGAAAACGCAGCCGTCGAAGACCGCGCCGAGGATGCTCGAATGGCGGAGGTCCGCATCCGACAGGTTGGTGCGGACAAAGCTCGTTCTCTCGAGGTCGGCGTGGCTGAGGCTCGCACCCTCGCACGCCGCCTCGTCGAAGATGGCTTCGCACAGATTGGAGCCGTGGAAGTTGGCGTTGCGCAGGGCGGCGCCCTTGAAGTTTGCCCGCTGCAGCTGACAGCCCTTGATCTGCGCGGTGTCGCCCTGGGCATTGGTGAATACCGCACCCTCCATGCTGAGGTTCTCGAGCTCGACCCCGTCGAGGATCGCCGACTCACCCTGGACGCCACGCATCACCGTTCCGTCGAACCGACCGCCTCTGAGAGCAGCTCCTTGGAGCCGTGCACCGGAGAGGTCAGCGCGGTCGAAAAGAGCGCTCTCCATCTGCGATTGCGAGAGATCGGCGTGTCGGAGGTTGGCTTGAGTGAGGTTGGCTCCTCGCAGGGTAGCCCTGAAGAGGGATGCTCGTGAGAGGTCGAGACCGGAAAGGTCGAGAAAGTCGAGCTGAGCGCTTTCCAGCTTTGCCTCTGCAAGAGAGGCGTTGGAGAGCCGCGCACCCTCGAGGATCGCCCGCGTCAAATCGGCGCCATCGAGGCGCGCGCCGGTGAGGTCCGCTCCACGAAGATGGGACTTCGAGAGATTGAGCCCCCGCAAATCCTGTCCGGCCAGCTCGGCGTCGATCAGATCCGGCGCGAGGGTCGGGTTGGCGTCGCGCCACTCATTCCAGGACCCGGCGCGAAGCTGATTGAGATGTTCTGGGTTGGCCATTCAGGTCTCTCCAAGAGGCGCCGGCGTGAACTCCATTATACGGCCTATCGGCGGCCGCCGTTGACGACGTCGAGCTCGAGCGCGAGCACGAATATGAGTGCGAACACGAGCATGAGCTCGACTCCACACAAGAACTCGCTACAGGCCCCGGTCGCGCCCCAGCCCGTGTCGAGGGTCACTCATGACCGGTGGCGATCTCGATAGGTCCTCGGGGTCAGTCCGACCGTCCTTCTGAACACGCGAGAAAACGCGCTCTGATCGAAATAACCGCAGGCGTTCGCGATCTCCGCGATGGGGGTGGATCCGCGGCGGAGCAACTCCGAGGCGGCGTCGATCCTCGTTTTAGTGATCAGCTGGCTCGCCGTGATGCCGAAAATCGAGCGCAGACGCCGGTTGAGCTGATAGACCGAGAGACCGGCGATCCGGGCCGTCTCCTCGACTCTCATGGCGCTTCTGAAATGCCTTTTCACGTGGTCCACCGCCGCGGCCAGCTCGGCGAATCCCTCGGCCGTACCACCGAGCGACTGGAGATCGCGCGAGATCCCGGCGACCCCGATCACCGAGCCGCGGGATCCGTAGAGCGGTGTCTTGTCGGTCAGACACCATCCCTCGAGCCGCGTCGGATAGAGGTGGAGCTCGAGGTTTTGGACGATGGGTGCGCCCGAGGCACAGACCGCCTGGTCCTGCTCGAGAAAGCGGTCCCCGAGAGGTGATGGGAACACCTCTTTGGAGGTCCGTCCGATAAGCTCGTTTTTGCTCCGTCTCCCGCATCGGGCGACCAGGGTCCGGTTGACCATTTCGTAATGTCCGCTCCGGTCCTTGATGAAGAAGACGACATCCGGGATTTGGTCGAAAAGTTCCTCGATAAAGGAAGATGCGTTGATTGTTGCACGGAGTTCGTGGTCAGTATTCATATAAGAATTATGCCGAATCTTTAGTTCGGCCTCTCCTATCATACAAGACCCGAAAGCCCCCGCGACCGATGCTTGAGAGGAGGGCCATGAACGCGATCGCAGCTGCCGCACACCGAGTCTCCGAAACCGGGTTGGTTTTCAACCTCCAGCGGTGCTCCATCCACGATGGGCCCGGGATCCGGACGACGGTTTTTTTCAAGGGCTGCCCCTTGCGGTGCAGCTGGTGTCACAACCCGGAGGGCATCGACCGCGGCTCCGAGATGATGGTGAGCGCCGACCGGTGCATCTCCTGTCATGCCTGCAGCGAGGTCTGTCCGATCGATGAGAAGGGGGCCGTCCCGGCCGGGGTCTCCTGGGACAGGGGGCTGTGCATCGGTTGCGGCTCCTGCGTCGAGGCCTGCCCGGCCGACGCGCGGGAGATTGCCGGTCGTGAATACGGGGTTGCAGAGCTCGTCGATGAACTGGAACGGGATCGGGTGTTCTTCGATGCCTCCGGGGGCGGGGTGACTTTTTCGGGCGGTGAGCCGCTGGCTCAGCCCGAGTTCCTGGCCGCCTGTCTCCGCGAGTGCCGGCGCAGGGGGCTCCACACCGCTGTCGACACCTGCGGTCTCGCGCCACGCGAAACCCTCCTCGAGATCGCCCGGCTTGCCGATCTCGTCCTTTATGACCTCAAGCACATGGACTCGGATCGGCATCTCGAAGAAACGGGCGTCGGCAACCGGGCGATCCTCGACAACCTCCGCGCGCTCAACGAAAGCGACGCCAACCTCTGGATCCGCATCCCACTGATTCCGGGATTCAACGACGATTTGGCGAACATCGAGGCGATGGGCGCTTTTCTCGATGCCTTGCCGCGGAGGCACCGGGTCTTCGTGCTGCCCTATCACGGCATCGCGGAGGGCAAAAGGTCGCGTCTTGGTGTGACGGGAGATCGCATCGGGCGACGGCCCCCGGACGCGGACACGATAGAGGCCGCTACCGAAGAGCTCGCCCGCCACGATCTCAGAGTATCTGTTGGAGGTTCGTCATGAACGAACGCGTACGGAAGCTGCGCCAGGAAAGTCTGGACACCCATCCCTCGGTTTCGATCGAGCGGGCGGTCCTCCTGACCGAGTTCTACCGGGAGAACATCGGCAAGTACTCGCAGCCGGTGTTGCGGGCGAGGGCCTTCCACCACCTGTGTGCCAACAAGACCATCTACATCGGCAATGACGAGCTCATCGTCGGTGAAAGGGGCCATCAGCCAAAGGCCGCCCCGACCTACCCGGAGATCACCTGCCACAGCGCCGACGATCTCCGAGTTCTCGACACCCGGGCGATGACCAGCTATCGCGTGGCGGCCGAGGACATCGAGATCTATGAACGAGATGTGATTCCCTTTTGGACGGGCCGCTCGCTCCGCGACCGGATCTTCGAGCAGCTTCCCGAGGAGTGGCATCAAGCATATTCGGCCGGTGTTTTCACCGAGTTCATGGAGCAGCGGGCACCGGGCCACACCGTTGGTGACGCCAAGATATTCGAAAAGGGCATGCTCGACTTCAAGAACGAGATCGCCGCCGCGATCGAAGATCTCGACTTTGGCGCGGACCAGGAAGCGCTGGCCAGAAGAGACCAGCTCGAGGCCATGGACATCGCTGCGGATGCCGCCATTCTCTTTGCCACGAGGCACGCAGAGAAGGCCGAGGAGATGGCGGCGACCGAAAGCGACCCGCGGCGGCGAGCCGAGCTTGAAAAGATCGCCGAGGTCTGCCGCCGGGTTCCCGCCCACCCCCCGCGGAACTTCTGGGAGGCTCTCCAGACCTACTGGTTTGCCCATCTCGGGGTGATCACCGAGCTCAACGGTTGGGACGCCTACAACCCGGGCCACCTCGATCAGCATTTGGAGCCGTTCTACGAGTGCGGCCTGGCCGCCGGCGAAGTCGATCGGGAGACCGCCAAGGAGCTGCTCGAGTGCCTGTGGGTGAAGTTCAACAACCACCCGGCGCCGCCCAAGGTCGGGGTGACCGCCGAGGAGAGCGGCACCTACACCGATTTCGCCAACATCAATATCGGCGGTCTTCGCCGCGACGGATCCGACGCCGTCAACGCGGTCTCGTACCTTGTGCTCGACGTGATCGACGAGATGCACCTCCTCCAGCCGTCAAACAACATCCAGCTCTCCAAGCTCAACCCCGATCGTTTTCTCGAGGCGGCGTTGAAGGTCATCCGCAAGGGGTACGGGTTTCCCTCTGTCTTCAACTCCGATGCGGTGGTCCAGGAGCTGATGCGCCAGGGCAAGACGGTGGAGGATGCCCGCGAGGGAGGCACCTCGGGATGCGTCGAGGCGGGCGCCTTCGGTAAAGAAGCCTTTATCCTGACCGGCTACTTCAATCTCCCGAAGATGCTCGAGTTGGCGCTCCACGACGGTGTCGATCCGCGCACCCGTTCGCAGCTCGGACCGCGAACCGGTGACCCGACATCGTTCGCATCGTTCGACGACCTCTTCGACGCGTGGCGCCGACAGGTCCGTCACTTTGTCGATATCAAGCACCGCGGCAATCATCTCTTCGAAAAAGCCTTTGCGGACTGGGCGCCGGTGCCGTTTCTTTCCATCCTTACCGATGACTGCATCGCAACTGGCCGCGACTACAACGTCGGCGGTGCACGCTACAACACCAGCTACATCCAGGGTGTCGGGATCGGCAGCCTGACCGACAGCTTTTCCGCACTCAAACATCATGTCTTCGACGGTTCTACGGTCACGATGTCTGAGCTTCTCGAGATCCTGGATCGCGATTTCGAGGGCAGCGAGACGGTGCGACAGCGTCTGGTCAACAAGACCCCCCGCTACGGCAATGACGACGACCGCGCCGACGACATCATGATCCGGTGTTTCGAATCCTTCTTCGAGACCGTCGAGGGACGACCGAATCTCCGTGGTGGCTCCTATCACATCAACATGCTGCCCACCACCTGTCACGTCTACTTCGGCGCGGTGATCGGTGCGATGCCGGACGGCCGCTGCGCGGGCATCCCCCTGTCGGAGGGGATCTCACCGGTGCAGGGCGCCGACCGCCAGGGCCCGACCGCAGTCTTCAAGTCGGCGGCCAAGATGGACCACCTCAAGACCGGTGGCACGCTGCTCAATATGAAGTTCACCCCGCAGATTCTCGAGGGTGCGTCGGGGATCGGAATGCTGGCCTCCCTGGTGCGCGGCTACTTCGGCATGGACAGCCACCACGTGCAGTTCAACGTCGTCACCGCCGAGACGCTGCGAAAAGCGCAGGCCGACCCGTCGAACCACCGGGACCTCATCGTCCGGGTCGCGGGATACTCGGACTACTTCTGCGACATCTCGCGAGAGCTCCAGGACGAGATCATCGAGCGCACGGAGCACGAGGGAAGCTGATCAGTCCCAGTGCGAGGTGTCACCCGATTCGAAGCCGTCAACAAAGGTCGGTTCGGGGTCGTCCGGTTGTCGCTCCACCGAGCCGGCATCACATTCACCGACCGGGCGCGTCCGGCCCCTTTGATCTTCGCCGATTGTGGCGCAGTCTGCGCCGGCGCCGATCACCGGGCTCCCGACGAGCGGAAGGTGAGACATGGTGGGGCCACCGAAGAAGCCGAGGGACGTGAGCATCACATCGGGGACGATACTGTCACCTCCGGTGATCTGACAGGTATACTCCGGGCTCACCACGTTGCCTCCCATTGTGAAAATATCGCCAGCCCCGCCGCAACTTCCAACCATCACGTTGTTCGTGAGATATGTGATGCTGTCAATACCATCTTCTGAATCCGCGTAGATTAGTGAAGCCTCGGGCGCAGAGTTTCCAATCATCGTCGTGCTGTGGAACGATGCACTTGCCCTCTCGTTCAACCGAACTCCGCCCCCATTTTCGCTTGCAGAGTTGTACGAAACCGAGCTGTTCACAAACTCAACCACCGTATCGAGGGTTCCTCCGATGCCGATTCCTCCACCCCATTTCGCGGTGTTTCCACTGATTGTCGACCGCTCAACCTTTACGGAACTGCCGAGAATTTCGATTACATACAGTCCTCCACCATAACCATCTGCCTGATTATCAGAAATCGTCGAGTCTGACATCTCGAGTGAAGATCTACCGACGGCCAACCCGCCTCCGAACTTCATCGCAACGTTATCGAAAATTTTCGAACCGTTCTGAATGCTGAGAGTACTACCACTATTGCAGTTGATCCCACCACCCGTGTTTGCCGAGTTGCCAGTGACGTTGACGCCTACCAGAGTGAGATTTGCTTGAAAGGCATATATCCCGCCACCAATACCGTCTTCAGCCAGACCGTTCCTGATGGTGACGCCGGAAATATTGACCACTCCGGTGTTACCCGACAAGATATGGAAAACCCGATCGATGCCGCCTCCATCGATGATTGTGTTGGAGGCATTCCCAGAGCTCAGGCTGGTGATCGTCACCGCCTCGGTGATGTCGAGGTCGCCCCAAAGAGCAGCGTCCTCGTCCACGCCCGGCAGGCTCAACGTGTAGGTCCCTGGAGGGATGGCAACGGTATCGACCACACCGGTATTTGCGTTGGCTCTGCGGATGGCGGTGCGCAGCGAGCAGTCGTTCGCTGCGAGATTACATCCCTCAAAGATGTTGACGACAAAGGGATCGTCGAACCGGTCGACAACGTAGGTGCTGGCTTCGGCCGCGGGCTGGGGATTAAAGGAAACTGTCAGGATCAGCCCTATTGTCGCAAACCGGGGTCTTCTCGACCGAATGGCGCAGATCAGATCTTCCATGATTCCTCCTCGATTCAGGTTGCGCTCAATCCAGAAACGATGTCCGTGGACAAAAGCGCACACGAAGAGAGGGACCCGGGAGAAACGAATCCTCTGGTATTCTCGATACACGAGATTGACGTCATTGCATTCACGGGGGATTCGTCGCAGGAAGAGCAGTCTCGGCTCGGTGTCGATGACCGAGGCGTCACGGGTCGTGTTGTGGGCCGGTGCGGCGTTTCTTGCTGTTGGTGTCGCTTTTCCTCTGTTCTCCCAACCGACCTCCCAACCAGAATGGATAGACGGGCCGGATGGAGACTCGATTCGATCTCTGATCGATGACGGATGGTACCCGGAAGCTGAGGCCGAGGCGCGCCTTCTCTTGAAACGGGTCGAGAACGCGACTCCCCAAAACACTCAGGATGTTGCTGATGCAATGGATCTCGTTGTAGAAAGCCTCATCGCCAATGGTCTCGGCCGTATCCCGAGCACCCGAACAATGGCCGAGAGAGCGGTGTCGATCCGGGCCGACAATCCCGCGAACGACATCGAACGTGCAGTCGGTCTGACCAACCTCGGGACGATCCTCAAAGAGACCGGAGACTTGGGTGAATCCGAAAAGGTCGTGCAGGAAGTTCTTTCGATCTGCGAACAGGCGCGGGGGATCTCTCGTCCGACCTGCGCCCGCGCGGTGAATCAGCTCGGTTCGATTGCCTACCGGCGGCGCCAATATGACGATGCGGCGAAGTTCTTTGAGCGAGGATTCGAGATCCTAGAGGCCGCGCCCGGACCGCCTCATCCTGAAACGATCGTCAGTCTCACAGGCCTCGGTTCCTCTCTCTACACACAGGGGCAAACGGTTGACGCTGAAGCCAGGATGCAAGAGGCGCTTTTGGCGGGTGATCTCGATTTTGGTGCTGATCATCCCAATCTGATAGCCACACTGCACCAGCTGGCTCGGATGCGGAGCCGGAGCGGTCGATTTGATGAGGCTGAGCAGTTCTTGCGTCGAGCCCTGCAAATTGGTGAGGCGAGACTCGGATCTGACAACGTAAGGGTCGGCCAGAGTCTGAATTCACTGGCTACAGTTCTGCGTACTCAAGGGAAATATGCCGAGGCTCGACAACTGTTGGAGCGAGCCCTGAGGATTTGGTCGCGCAATCTGGAACCGAACGATCCATGGATATCGGGCCTCCTCAATAATCTGGCCAACGTGCACAACAACATGGGTGATTTCGCCGGTGCACAACAGTATCTGGAACGTGCATTGGCCATACGCGAAGAAAACTTCGGCGCCGATCATCCGGCGGTAGCGCAAAGCCTGAGCAATCTTGCCAACGTCTTGGTCGAGTTGAATCAACAGCAACAGGCGATTCCACTCCTCAGGCGCTCGGTCGAGATCAACCGGAAGTACTACGGGCCGGAAAGCGTCAAGTATGCCAAGAGCCTCGCCAACCTGGGCGAAGCCCTGAGAATCAACGGTGACCTGGATCAAGCCGAGCCGCTCTTGAGATCCGCCATGACGATTTTCGAGAAAGAGTTGGGGACCAACCACCAACTCGTGGGCAATCAGGTCAACAATTTGGCGATGCTCTCATTTCGACGAGGTGATCTCGAGGCCGCGCGTGTTGGCTTCGCGCGGGCAATCGAGATCTGGGGCGCGAATGGAGGAGACGACCATCCTCTGGTCAACCAAGGGCTCTACAACCTCGCACGAGTTACCGTGGATTCCGGAAACGTCGATGCCGGAGTGGAGATTGCCCTTCGCGCCGAGAGGAGGAGCCGAGCCCATCTCCAAATGACGGCGCGGACACAGTCCGAGCGCGAAGCATTGGCCTTCGCCCAACACCTCAGAGTGCTGCGCGATCTTTTGCTCAACCTTGTCGGGCGATGCACGGATTGCACAGCGGAAGTCTGGGATTCATTGATCCATTGTCGGGGCTCAGTGCTCAACGAATTGGCGCAACGCCGGCGGGCCGTGTCGACCGAAGATGAAACGGTAGTTCAGCTCCTTGACGCCCTGAAGACTGCGTCCGACAGCCTGGCCAAGCTCGGTGTCCGTGGGAGAGAAACGGATACTAAGGAGGCATTTGAAGAGAGACTCTCCGCCGCCCGTCGCGAGGTTGAGAAATGCGAGAGGGCGCTGGCTGAGGCGAGCTCGGCATTTCGTCGAGATCAACATCGCGCGAATATCGGATTCGATCACATCGCCGTCGCTGTGCCTCCCGGCGCCGCGCTGGTCAGCTTCGCCCGAGTCCTGGCCTTCGGCGAGGAGTTGGGTGCCCTCAAGCCGCGAGACGAGATCTACGTCGCTCTGGTGTTGTCCGGGGCCGGCGCCGAACCAAGGTTCATTTCCCTGGGTCCTGCCTCGAAGATCGATGCCTTGGTACGACGGTGGCAGGCTGAAACGGGGCGGGGCCGCCGGCAATCGGAATCAGAGTACCGAACCGCCGGGGAGGCTCTGAGAAAAGGGGTCTGGGATCCCGTGGCGGCGCTATTCGAAGGATCGCGGACCGTTTTCATCGTGCCCGACGGCACCATCAATATGGTGAATTTTGCAGCACTTCCGGTAGACGGCGGCCGCTACCTTTTGGAACAGGGGCCGGTGATTCATGTTCTGAGCGAGGAGCGCGACCTTGTGCCGTTGGATGGTGATGGGGGCAATGAAAGTGGGCTTTTGGTTGTCGGCAATCCTGACTTCGACTGGGCCGGAGACGGAGTTCCCCTGGATAGATCTTCAAGCCCCGATGAACTGGAAGGATCTTCTAGGGCCACTGCAGGGTGCGATGATCTCGGGGACGTGAGATTCCGACCGCTGCCCTCGACCGCGTTGGAGGTGGAAAGGGTACTTTCGTTGTGGCAGCAGGGCCGGATGGAAAAAGATCGTTCTGTCAATGCCCGCGGTGAAACCGATACGGTGGTTCGTTTGGAAGGCCGCGATGCTACCGAGGCCGCCGTCAAACGACTGGCCCCTGGTAAGACGGTCCTCCACCTGGCGACGCACGGGTTCGTGCTCGGCGGCCGATGCCGAACCGGCGGCGATCGGGAACGGGGTATCGGTGGGCTCTCGCCGTCTCAAGACCAGGAGACTTCTTCACGGGAAGTAGCGGCAGATCCGCTCCGCCTGTCAGGTTTGGCCCTCGCCAGAGCCAACCTCAGGGATTTCGCCGCCGAGGATGCCGAAGACGGTATTCTCACCGCAACTGAGATCGCCAATCTGGATCTCAGCGGGGTTGAGTGGGCAGTCCTTTCGGCCTGTGACACGGGTCTGGGGGAGAACGTCTCAGGCGAGGGAGTCTTCGGCTTCCGAAGGGCGTTTCGTATCGCGGGCGCCCGCACAGTGATCATGAGCCTATGGCCGGTAGATGATTCTTCGGGACAGGAGTGGATGGAGGCTTTGTACCGTGGTCGATATCTTCGCGGAATGAACACGGCTGAGGCCGTTCGCCACGCAAGCCTCGAATGTCTCCACTCTCGCCGCGAGCGCAAACAGTCGACCCACCCATTCTATTGGGGCGCTTTCGTGGCTGCCGGGGATTGGCGCTGAATGGCTGAAGATCCGGCAGCGACCGGTCCGGAATCCACCGCGCAATTGCTGGAGGACGTGAGGGGAGGGGATGATCAGGCCCGGGAGCGACTCGTTTCCCGGTATTTGCCCGTTCTCCAACAATGGGCCCATGGCCGACTGCCGCTATTCGCACGGACGATAGCCGATACCGACGACCTTGTGCAGGTTGCCCTCCTGAAAGCGTTAGACAGAGTGAAGGAGTTTGAACCGCGACGCGAGGGCGCGTTCCTCGCATACCTCCGTCGCATCGTTCTCAACTCCGTCAGAGATGAGATCCGGCGTGCGGCACGGCGTCCGGGGAGGGCCGAAAACCGCGATGATCTGCCGACAGACGAACCGTCATTGCTTGAGCGGGCCATCGGTCGGGATGTGGTCCTCGCCTACGAAGCGGCCCTGGCCAGACTGCCGGAAGTTCAGCAGGAGGCCGTAGTGATGCGTATTGAGTTTGGATTCACCTATCCGGAGATCGCCGCCGCTCTTGGAAAGCCGACGGCGAACGCCGCCCGGATGGTGGTCTCCCGGGCGTTGGTGCAGCTTGCGGAGGCGCTTGATGAAAGCTGACAAAGACGCCCGCTTGTTGCGCTTGGCCGAGGCAATCGGTGACGCCGATACCGTGGATTGGCAGGCCGAAAGGGATCTGCGTCCAGATCTTTCCGCGGCGCTGGAGCGGTTGCGGCGGATCGAGGCCGTGGCCTCCGGCTTTCGTAGCGTCCGGCCGACTGACGGCGACGACGTGGCCCCCTCCGAGGCCTCGTTTTCGTGGGGTCACCTCCAGGTGCACGAGAGATTGGGTGGAGGGAGCTTCGGCGAGGTGTATCGGGCGACCGACCCGGTTCTGCAGCGTGACGTCGCTCTCAAACTGCGGCGGCCCGGCCCGAGCCGAAACGAGAAGAGTGGACGCCGTTTCATCGAGGAAGCGCGGAGACTGGCCCGCATCAGACATGACAATGTCATTGCCGTCCATGGCGCCGATCTCCACGACGGACGGGTCGGGTTGTGGACGGAACTCATCGAAGGCGAGACCCTGGAGTTCCGGTTAGACAGAGATGGTCCCCTGGGTGTTCACGAAGCCTTATCAGTCGGACTCGACCTTTGCCGTGCCCTTGCCGCAGTTCACGCGGCCGGGTTGATACACGGAGACGTGAAGGCAGCCAACGTGCTTCGCGAACAGGGTGGGAGGGTCGTCCTGACGGATTTCGGATCAGGTACCGAGGATGGCGCCGAGACGGCAGCCTTCGGGTCCCCGGGGAGCGCTGCACCGGAGGTCTTGCTGGGTTCGCCGCCAGGGCCCGAATCAGACATCTACTCCCTTGGAGTCCTTCTGTTCAAGTTGGTCAGCGGACAGCTCCCCTTCCCGGGAGAGAGCATTGGCGAGATTCGCGAGGCCGCTCGGAGGGGAGAATGCCTTTCCCTGCGCGATCTCCGACCCGAAATTCCGGCGACCTTCATTGCGGTTGTCGAAAGGGCTCTCGATCTCGATCCACAGGCTCGGTTTTCGACTGCAGGCGACATGGAACGGGCTCTGACAAAGGTGTTCGATGCACCGTCGGTCGGAAAAAGGGAGCAGATTCAAACCAGTTGGTGGGGCAGGTTTGCGCATCTCGGCGCAGCCGCGCTGATCGTTACCTTGGTCGTGGCCGTGTACCTGATAGGGAGCCAAATGAGGAAGTCGGCAGGGCCCCGGGAGTTGAATGGCGAGTCCGCGGTGGAGGAAGCCGAGGTGAAAGCTGTTGTTTCGGCCATTCCTGCTGTCGGTCCGCCCGAGGTGGACACCGGGGTGACGGGCACATCGATGCACCCGCTGATGGTCACAGCTGATCTGTTTCGGAACGGAGACGACCGCATGGCCCTGGATTCCGGGAGCCTGGTCAGACCTGGCGACCAGCTCTATCTCGAGCTGGAAACCGACGAGCAGGTCCACCTCTATATTCTGAATGCAGACAAGCAAGGCGATCTTTTCGTACTCTTTCCGTTACCGGATATGGACCTTTCGAACCCGCTTCCGGCGGGCCGCCACAGACTACCGGGGCGTCTGAACGGTGTGCCCCAGGATTGGCAGATCACGAGTGCAGGTGGAACCGAGACATTCTTGGTGGTCGTGTCCAGGGCTCGGCAGGCCGAGTTGGAAGGTGATTTGACGGCACTTCGGACAGCGACTGGAACATCGAGCCGACTCGGATTGGACAGCGGAAATCTGCGAGGAATCGGAGGAGTGGCTGACTCGATCCAGCGACCCGAGGCCGATGGAATGGCCGATCAGATCCATCAGGAGATGACGTCCCGCCGGGAGCGTGAGGGCGACGTCTGGGTGTGGCGAATCGAGCTTTCCAATCCCATCCTTTGAAGCAGATACCCGTCCCTGGATGCCGAGACATTCGCCATCGATCCGCGGTTCGAATCAGTAGTTGCCTGGATGATCGAGAAATGACGCCACGAAAACAGTGACCTTCCTTGCGCACCGACGCCGGATGTCTCGATATGGCAGGGATTCTCTGGTTTCGGGGGAGTGCGGGTTACGAATCGCAACCAATATTTTGGGGATCTATTTTGCGATACAATATATGCCACAACCGTTCTGAGTGAGGTCGGGAGGTGGTCGCGATCGGTGCCCAGGCAACGTCGCATTTCCGATGTGCAACCTCGGTGAGGAGGATTGATCGAATGGCCAAGATCCGAAGAATGCTGGCTACCGGTGCGGTCCTGTTGTCGGTGGGTCCTGTTTCCGCCCAGCACGAATGGGTGGGTGAGGTTTTTTTAGGGTGGGGCGATGGCAATCATCAGGTTCGGTCCATGGCCGTTTTTGACGGCGATTTCTACGCCGGAACCTACAAGGCGGATGGCGCGAATGTTTACGTGCGTGGCGTGACCCCGCCCTGGGTTCCCAGCGCCATGGACGGGTTTGGCATCTCCAGTAACCAGCATGCCCCGGTCATGGCCGTGTTCGAGTATTTTCTCGGCATATCTATTACACGGCTCTATGTTGGAGTCACCAATCACTTCCAGGGCGGTCAGGTGTGGGCCTACGACGGCATCAACCCGTGGTTTCAGGCGAATACAAGTGGATTCGGCGATTCAAGCAACGGCGGCGTGACCGCTCTTGCCTCGTTCGCTGGCGATCTCTATGCGGGAACGTTCAACGCCAGCGGCGCCGAAATCCACTCGTTTTCGGGTGTGACGTGGACCCCCCGGTCGACGGGCGGTTTCGGGAGCGCCAACAACTTCAGCATCAACGAACTTGTGGTGCACGACGGCAAGCTCTACGCCGGCACGGGCAACAATGTTGGTGGTGGTGAGGTCTGGTGGACCAGCAACGGCGCCGACTGGTACAACCTTGTGCCGGCGCAGTTCTTCAAGTCCAAGAGCGGCGTATCGTCGATGGCAAGTGCCGGGGGGGCACTCTATGCCGCTCTTGGTTCGAGCGCCGGAGCGCCTGTGTGGCGCGTCGATCCGCTCCCGATCGAGCAAGTCAACAGCAATGGTTTCGGAGTGCCCGCCAACACCGACGCTCACGATATGGTGGAGTACAGGGATGAAATCTACGTCGGCACGGTCAACGACCTGTCCGGGGGCCAGGTCTGGCGCCTCCGCGGAACGCACTGGTCTCAGGTCAATATCAGTGGTTTTGGCGATGCAGACAACCGTTCGATTCGCAGCCTGGGTGTCTACAACGACGAACTTTTTGCGGGTACCTGGAACAACACCGACGGATGCGAGGTGTGGCGCTATCCCATTCTGTTTGCAGACGGCTTCGAATCCCGTGACACGATTGGGTGGTCGGCGACCGTTCCATAGGGCCTTGAGGCTTGGGGCTCGAGGCCTGCCCGCCGCCTGTTTTGGACTATGGGTTTTGAGATGCTGATGCTGGGCGGGTGGGCGGCATTCCGAACTCCGAATTCTGAACTCCGAATTTGCTATAGCGCTCTTTACTCCTGACTTCCTAACCCCTAACCTCTTGTTCGTGGATCTCTGGTAGAGGATTCGAAATCGGGCACGGGTACGGAGACGGAGACGGAGACGGAGACGGGTCATGGGCTTTGGTTGGGAAGGCGAGAAGGTGCGGCTGGTGCCGCTCGATCGGGAAAAACACCTCGACAACGCGTTGCTCTGGTTCAACGATCCCGAAATCACCGAGTGGTTGGAGACCGGTGACTGGCCTCTGACCCGGGGGGCCGAGGAGGAGTTCTTCCGCGCCGCCGAGCGCCAGGATCGCTCGAGCGTCCAGTTTGCGGTGGAGAGCCTGCAGGGTGAGCACGTTGGGTTCTCCGGTCTTCGAAGCATCGATTGGCAGAGTCAGGTCGCGGTCTCCGGGAGCGTCATCGGTCGCAGGGACCTTTGGGGCAAGGGCCTCGGCAGCGATGCGGCGCGGGTGCGAAACCGGTACGCGTTCGAGGTGCTGGGTCTGCGCCTGCTGGTGGCGACGGTGATCGCCGACAACTCGCGATCGATGGCGATGCTTGCCCGGGTCGGTTACACCGAGGTCGGCCGGGTGCCCGAGCGGTACTGGAAACGCGGCGCCTACCGTGACCAGCTCATCCTCACCCTCCACCGCGACGGGTGAGAGTTGACGCGCCTCGGACGGAAATTAACGCAGAGGCGCAGAGACGCAGAAACTGTCATTTCGAGCGAGGCCAACGGCCGAGTCGAGAAATCTATCTGGGGAGCTTCAGGCAACGGTCTTCCAGTGGGCATTCCATAGATCCCTCCACTCCGCTTGCAGCTCCGGTCGGGATGACAACTTGAAATGTCGCTCCGCTTGCTCGGTCGGAATGACACAACGGCGGCTGCCGTCCTCGTCCGGTCGGAATGATCTGGTGAGGTGCATCTGGAATGTCGCATCCTGGCGGGCGGGCTATCTGCGTCAATCTGCGTGATCTGCGGGCTTCCTCCGATGGGTGGGCGGGCGGATCCAGCATCCAGCATCTATTCAATCCGGCACGGAGACTGAGACGGGCACGGAGACGCGAGGGAGGGTGGGTGGGAATTCAAAATTGAGAATTCAAAATTGAAACGGGGAGGGTGGGCGGAAATTCAAAATTCAAAATTCAAAATATTCGGTTTGGGTAGGATAGTCCCCATGGCCACCAACCTCGTCGCTCGCCTGCAGACTCTCCTCATTCTCGTGGGCCTGGTCATCCTCTTCGGGATCGCCTCGCCTCACTTCTTCAGCACCGACAATTTGCTCAATGTGATGCAACAGTCGGCGATCAACGCGATCCTCGGTATCGGGCTGACCTTTGTCATCATCTCCGGCGGCATCGATCTGTCGGTGGGGTCGATTCTGGCCCTCTGCGGGTTGGTGGTGGCCGATCTGCTGGTCGCCGGTCATTCGGTCTTCGTCGCAGTCGTTGCAGGTCTCTTGGTGGGGCTGGGGTGCGGAGCGCTCAACGGTCTGATCACCACTCTCGGCCGCATCCCCCCGTTCATCACGACCCTGGGGATGATGCTGATCGCGCGCAGCGCGGCCAAGATCTACTCGGGTTCGAAACCGATCAGCGGGCTCCCCGAATCCTTTCGCTCACTCTCGGGCGATATCGCCGGGGTGCCGGTGATGGTCCTTGTGGTCGCCGCCCTCTACCTCCTCGGTCACCTCGTCCTCACCCGGACCAAGCTCGGCCGATACACCTATGCCGTCGGCGGAAACGAGCAGGCGGCGTGGCTTTCCGGTGTCCCGGTGGGACGCTACAAGGTCGCTATCTACTCCCTGTCGGGGCTGATGGCCGGGGCCGCGGCGGTTCTCATGACATCGAGGCTCGCCGCCTCGCCGTTGTCGGGAGAAATGTACGAGCTGTACGCGATTGCCGCGGCGGTGATCGGTGGGGTGAGCCTGATGGGTGGCGAGGGACGGATGTTGGGCACCCTGATCGGTGCTCTGATCATGGGGACGCTGCGCAACGGTCTCAACGCCCTCAACGTGCCTTCCGCCCTCGAGGGGATGGTGGTCGGTGGGGTTCTGGTTGTGGCGGTGGTGCTCGACCGCGCCCGTCACCGCGGCCCGACCGGCCGCCCGGCCGAAGGGTGGCGGCGCTATCGCAAGTGGATGGTCGCGGGGGCCGTGTCGGTGGCGTTGGTTGCGGCGGCTTTCGGATTCCGGTCTTCGTTGAAGGTTCCGGGTGATGACCGAGGTCTGACGGTTGCCTTCGTGCCCAAGGCCCTCAACTCGCCGTTCTGGGCGGCCATGGAAGATGCGGCCAACCGCGAGGCGGAGCAACGCGACATCCACCTCGTTTCATTGGCGGCTGATCGCGAGACCGATGTTGAACGGCAGTACCAGATCATCGAGAACCTGATCCAACAGGGTGTCGACGCGATTCTGCTGGCGCCGTCCGGCTCCAAGGAGCTGGTGCCGGCCATCCGCAAGGCCAACGATGCCGGCATCCCGGTGTTTTTGTTGGACACCAGGATCGACGAGGCGGCGGCCGAGGCGGGGGATGCCCGGGTGCTGACCTATATCGGGTCCGACAACTTCGAGGGCGGTGCGGTGGCCGGTCGCTATCTTGCCGCCAAGCTCGGCGGCGAAGGAGCGGTGGCCGTGATCGAGGGAATCTCGGGACACGAGACTGCTGATCAGCGGCGATTGGGCTTCCTGGAGGGAATCGCAGCCTTTCCCGGTATCCGGGTGGTCGCCAGCCAGACCGCCAACTGGGAGCGAGCGCTCGCCTACAACGTCGCCGAAAACCTGATGCAGGCGCACCCCGAACTTGATGCCATCTTTGCCGCCAACGACGAGATGGCGTTGGGCGCACTCGAGGCGGCGGACGCCGCGCATCGGCTCGAGGGGATGAGCATCGTGGGTTTCGATGCGATCCCTGATGCCCTGGATAATATCCGTGGCGGACGCCTCACGGGTTCGGTGGCGCAGTTTCCAAGCGAGATGGGTCGATTGGGGGTGCTTCATGCAGTGGCCCTGTTGCGCGACGGACAGCCTCCTCCAGACGAGATCCTGACCCGAGTGGAGCTGATCGATCGAGAAAATATCGACGCATTCACCGATACGTCGCCCGCGGACGCGACGGGGGAGGGGGGGCCGTGATCGCAGCCGGATCCGTGCTCGAGATGCGCGGAATCTGCAAACGGTTCCCGGGTGTGCAGGCGCTCGACGAAGCCGAGCTCGAGGTCGTCCCTGGAGAGGTCCACGTGCTGTTGGGGGAAAACGGCGCCGGCAAGTCGACCCTGATGAAGGTCCTGTGCGGACAGTACCCGGCGGACGCAGGAACGATCGAATTTGCCGGCGAGTCGATACGCCCGCTGAGCCCGATCGATGCCGAACACCAGGGGTTGGCGATCATTCACCAGGAACTCAATCTCGTGCCCGGTTTGACCGTCGCCGAGAACATCTTCCTCGGGCACGAACCCACCGTCGGCGGCCTCATCAAGAGCCAGCTCATGCACCGCGTCTCGCGTGAGCTGCTTCAGCGGCTTCGTTGTGAGGTGGACCCGTCGACGCCAGTTGCCGATCTCTCGGTGGCCAAGCAACAGCTCGTGGAGATCGCGCGTGTCCTGCGTGAGAAGGCTCGTCTGCTGGTGATGGACGAGCCCACGGCGGCGCTTTCCGACCAGGAGATCGATGCCCTCTTCGAGGTGATCCGGGATCTTTGTCGGGGTGGTGTGCCGGTGGTCTACATCTCGCACCGGATGAAGGAAATCTTTGCCATTGGCGATCGGGTGACGGTGATGCGCGACGGACGCACGGTTGGAACCCGAAATGTGGAGGATGCCGAGATCGGTGACCTCATCCAACTGATGGTCGGGCGGACGATTGCCGAGCAGATTCCAAAGCGCGACGTCTCCGTCGGAGAACCGATCCTCGAAGTCGAGCAACTGGCCCGCGAGGGGGTGTTGCAACCGGTGAGTCTGTCGATCTGCGCCGGCGAGATACTCGGCGTGGCCGGGCTGATGGGTTCCGGACGGACCGAGCTGGCCCGCGCCATCTTCGGCGCCGATTCCGCCGACGCCGGCACCGTAAGAGTTGATGGTCAGCCGCTCACCAGACGATGTCCCGGCGAGTCCATCGCGGCAGGCCTCGGCTTCATCACCGAGGACCGAAAACAGCAGGGTCTGGTTCTCCAGCTGTCAGTGGCCGAGAACATCACCCTGACCTGCCTCGACGAGATCTCGCGCCTCGGGGTGATCGATCTCGCCGCCGAACGGGATAGATCGAAGGCCCTGGTCGACAGGCTTCGAATTCGCGCCGCCTCGCTCGACCAGATCTCGGTCGATCTTTCCGGAGGCAACCAGCAGAAGGTGGTGCTAGCGCGTTGGCTGGCCGCCCGCTGCCGGGTGCTGCTCTTTGACGAACCAACCCGTGGGATCGACGTCGGCGCCAAGGTCGAGATTTACGAGCTGATCGGCGAGCTGGTCGAACAGGGTGTCGCCGTGCTGCTGATCTCGAGCGATATGCCCGAGCTCCTCGGTCTGTCCGATCGCATCGCGGTCATGCACGAGGGTTCGCTCCAGGGCATCTTGCCCCGCGCCGAGGCCACCCAGGAGCGCATCCTCGAACTCGCGCTCGGACAGACCCTGAAGGTGGGCCAAGGCCCACC
>CBDTWX010000027.1:0-20091 GCA_965364305.1 uncultured Thermoanaerobaculia bacterium | reverse complement strand
GGGCAGAATCACGCCCGGGACGACCGCGAAGAGGGATCCCGCGGTGAGGAGCGAGGCGGCCTCCCGGATATTGGGCCAGCGACGGAACAGGGCGATCAACACGATGCCCGCAAACGGCCAGACCACGGCCAGCCCGACGGCGGCGGTCGTACTCACCCAACAACCCCCAGCAGCATCCTCGCGGCGGCCGAGGCCGTGCCGACGCTCAGAGAGGTGAAAATACCGAAGAAGATGATGGCGCCGGTCAACAGCCAGATCGGGCCGAGAAGGCTGAGCGGCGCCTCACGGATCTCGGGAGCGTCATCCGGTGGTTGTCGGAAGTAGGCCACCTCGACCACCCGCCAGATGTAGATCAGGGCGAGCAGCGAGCTCAATAACACCAACACGGCGACCGGCCACAGACCGGCCTCGATGGCCCCCGTGACGAGGTACCACTTGCTGACAAAGCCCACTGTCAGCGGCACGCCGATGAGGCTCAGTCCACCCACCACGAATGCCGCCATGGTCAGGGGCATGCGCCGGCCGAGACCGGCCACCGCATCGATGTCATTCGACCCGGTGCGCAGCAAGATCGCGGCCATGACGAGGAAGAGGGCGCACTTCATCAGGGCGTGATTGAAGAGGTGAACCAGGCCGCCGGTGAGGCCGCTCACGGACACGAGGCTCAGCCCGAGCACCATGTAGCCGATCTGAGCGACGCTCGAGTAGGCCAGGAGCCTTTTGAGATTGTCCTGAAAGATGGCGACGATCGAACCTGCAAACATCGCCGCGATCGCGAGAGGCATCAACACGGCATCGAGGTGGAGATCGTCAAAGGCGAGCCGCGCGCCAAACACCGAGAAGACGAACCGAACCAGCACGTAGTAGGCGACCTTGGTCGCGGTGGCGGCAAGGAATGCGGTGACGATGGCAGGAGCGTAGGTGTAGGCGTTGGGAAGCCAGATGTGGAGGGGGAAGACGGCCAGCTTGATTCCGGTCCCGATGCCGATACAGGCGAGCGCCACCAGCACCGTTCGATTGGGTCCGACCGCGGCCAGCTGGACCGCCATGTCGGCAATGTTGAGGGTCCCGGTCATCATGTAGAGCATGCCGATGCCGAGCAGGATGAAGGTGCCGCCGATGGTTCCCATCACCAGGTACTGGATCGC
Organism: uncultured Thermoanaerobaculia bacterium; assembly: GCA_965364305.1. Taxonomy (GTDB): domain Bacteria; phylum Acidobacteriota; class Thermoanaerobaculia; order Thermoanaerobaculales; family Sulfomarinibacteraceae; genus Sulfomarinibacter. Next base: position 18,943 of record CBDTWX010000027.1, on the reverse strand, counting down.
AGAGGTGAGCGCCCTCCGGGTGCTCCCCTGAGAGATCAGCGCATACGACGACAGCGACGAGATCTCGAGGAAAACGAAGATATTGAAGGCGTCGCCGGTGACGGTCATCCCCGCGAGACCGGTCATGCACAGCAAATAGAGGGCGTAGAATTTCGAGTGATGCTCCCGCCAGACCTCCTGGTCGAGGCTGCGCGGACTGGCGGTGAGCACCACGGCGCAGATACCCGTGACCACCAGAAGCACCAGCGCGTTGAGGAGGTCGATCCGGAGCTCGATACCCCACGGCGCCCCCCAACCGCCCTCTGCGTAGCTGATGGTGCCGTGGTGGATGACGCGGTTGAGGATCACACCGGCGCTGACGAACGAACCCCAGGCGACGACCATGGCCACGATCCAGGCGGGACGCGAACGCCGCAGCACGAGGCAGATCGCCGCCGACAGCAACGGAACCGCGATCTGGAGGGCGGGGAGGTTGTTGGCGGCTCGCTCCAGGAGAAGCTCGATCACGCGTCCTCCTCCCGTTCGAGCTCTCTCAGCTCATCCTCCTCGATGGTTCCGTAGGCCTCGTTGATCCGCACCACCAACGCCAGGGCGAGCGCCGTGGTGGCGACCCCAACGACGATGGCGGTGAGCATGAGCACGTGCGGCAACGGGTTCGAAAAGAGCGTGAAGCCTTCGGCCTCGATCGGCGCCGTGCCGCCCCGCACCTTGCCCATGGCGACGTAGAACATGATGACCGAGACCTGGAAGATGTTGAGGCCGATCACCTTCTTGATCAGATTGTCTCTCGAGATGACCACATAGAGTCCGGTCATCATGAGGAAGATGACGATCCAGTAGGGGTACAGCCCGCCCTCAAACATCGGAGCGCCCCCGGCCGGCAAAGAGGAAGAAGATGGTGGCCATGACCGAGGCCACCGTGATGCCGACGCCAAGCTCGACGAGCAGGATGCCCAGGTGCTGGCCGTGGATCGGCTCGTGCGACAGCACGTCGTAGTCGAGGAAGTTGCCACCCTCGAAGATCGCGACGATACCGACCCCGCCGTACAGCAGGAGCCCGAAGGCGACCAGGATCTCGAGCACCCGCGGGCGAAAGACCTTCTTGGCGGCCTCGAGCCCGAACATCAGGGTGTAGAGGATGATCGCCGCCCCGAAGATGACTCCGGCCTGGAAACCTCCGCCGGGCCCGTAGTCTCCGTGGAATTGGACATAGAGCGCAAAGAGCATGATCAGCGGGATCAGCAGCTTGCTCAGGGCGCGAAGGACCACGTGCCGGATCATGCCTCGCCGTCCTCCTCGCCGTCATCGTCTCGGTGACGCCACCGGTAAAACGTCTTGGCGCCGCCGAGCAGCAGCATCACACCGACACAGGCGGTGAAGATCACCGTCGTCTCCCCCCAGGTGTCATAGCCCCGGTAGGAGGCGAGGACCGCGGTGACCATGTTTGGAATCCCGATCTCGTCGTGAGTGCGCTCGATGTAGTCGTCAGCGACGTGGTGATGGATCGGCGCCGCGGGGTCGCCGAAACGGGGCATGTCGAAGGTTGCATAGATCAGCGCGGCGCCGGTCAACACGACCGCCACGAGCGCCATCGGCTGCGGTCGTGCGAACTTCGTGCTTTCCTTGCTCGTCGTCAGCGACAGGGTGGCGAGCATCAGGATGGTCGAGATGCCCGCTCCCACCGCAGCCTCGGTAAAGGCCACATCCACTGCATCCATCACCGTGAAGAGCGACGCCGAAAGCAGGCTGAAGATGCCCATCAGCATGACCGCCGCAAAGAGGTCGCGGAGACGGATGACCGCGATGGCGATCACCGCGAGGAAGGTGAAGAGGAAGATGTGGACGACGTCAATCATCGTCGCTCTCCCGGCGGAGCTCGCGGCCGAGCATCGGCTCGAGCCCGCGCATGAAGGCGGCTTTTGCGAGGGCGTGACTCGCCATCGGGCTGGTCATGACGAGGAAGATCAGGAGCATCACCAGCTTTGCCAGGACCAGGGTCCAGCCGGCGGAGAACATGAGGCCGATCAGGATCAGCCAGGCGCCCATGGTGTCGGTCATGCCGGCGGCGTGGATGCGGCTGTAAAAGTCGGGAAACCGCAGTAAACCGACGCCGCCGATGATCACGAAGAGCGAGCCGGAAATGATGAAGAACCACCCCAGGGCCTCGGCAACCGTGACCGCCATCAGAGGCTCTCCTCCGATTCGTCTTCCATACCCGCGAGATCGCCGAAGCGAATGAACTTCATCACGGCGATGGTGCCGATAAAGTTCATCAGGGCGTAGACCAGCGCGAGGTCGAGGAAGTCGGGGCGGCCCGAGAGAAAGCCGTAGACAGCGATCAGCAGCACGGTCTTGGTGCCAAAGCTGTTGACCGCCAGGATCCGGTCGAAGACGGTGGGGCCGAGAATCGAACGCATCAGGGTCATCACCATGCAGACCAGGAGGGCCAGGGTTGCTGCACCGAACATCGAGATCATGTACCGACGCCCTCCAGCGAGGTGACCCGTCGATCCATCTCGCCCTCGGCCAGACCGTCGGCCACTTCCTCGGCGATCGCGTGGACGGTGATGGCCCGGCCGTGGACCCAGATCGAAACCGTGCCCGGGGTGAGGGTGATGGAGTTGGCGTAGAGAACCCTGCCGAGGTCGGTGCACTGGGTGGTCGGCGTATCGAAGACCGCAGGGCTGATCTTAGGAGGACCGAAGGACAGGATGCGGCGCGCCACATCCACATTGGCCAAAAAGACCTCTTTGGCGATCCACGGGATGTAGAGGAACGCTCGCGGAAGGAGGTGAACGGGTACGCCCTCCTCGTCGGCGAGACCCATCCTCCAGCTCAGGACCACCACCAGCAAACAGGACGCCACGCCGAAGCCTGTGATCAGCGGCGTGTAGTGTCCGGAGTTGAACAGCCATACGGCCATCAAAATCACAAAGAGCGCCACCGCGGATCTCATCCGGCGCACCCCCGGACCTCGATCTTTTGCGGGAGATCCATGCCCCTCCTCCGATGACCACCGTCATGAGTTTCAGTCAACCTCGACGGCGGACCGGCGGGCGGTAGAATAACCCATCCATCGGTGGGTCGTCACATCATGAGGTGACCGTGGGCTGGAATCCGACACGATATCTTCGATACTCCGACGAGCGCGCTTTGCCCTTTCGGCATCTGGTGGCCACGATCGGCCATCTCGAGCCGAGGACCGTCGTTGATCTCGGGTGCGGACCCGGCGGGCTCACGGCCACCCTCCTCGAACGCTGGCCGACCGCGCACATCGTGGGCGTCGACAGCTCACAAGAAATGATCGATCACGCTCGGCGCCGGGAGATCGCCGGCCGCCTCACCTTCGAGCTCGGCGATGCCGCCACCTGGCGCGCGCCACGATCCGTCGACATCGTCTTCTCCAACGCCTGCTTCCACTGGATCGACAACCACCGTGCGCTCTTCGACCACCTGCTGCCGCAGCTGGCGGGTGGCGGCATCCTCGCCTTTCAGGTGCCGGCCAACCACACGGCGCCCTCCCACACGTTGCTGCGTGAGCTGTGCTCGAGCCCCAAATGGAGCGAGCGACTTGACGGTCTGCCACGCACCGGAGTTCGTAGTCCCGACTGGTATCTCAAGGAGCTCGGCACTCGCGGTCTCCGGGTGACCGTCTGGCAGACGACCTACTGCCACATGCTCGAGGGCGAGGACCCGGTCCTCGATTGGGTCCGCGGCACCACCTTGCGCCCGGTGCTCGAGCGGCTGCCGGAACCTGATCACGGAGCGTTTCTCGAACTGTACGGTGAGCAGCTTCGAGAGGCCTATCCCGCGCGCGCCGGCACGACGCTCTTCCCGTTCAAGAGGACCTTTGTGGTGGCTGCGACACGCTGAGACCGGCCGGCGCCTGGTATTGTGGCGATGTTCCGGTCGAGGCGGAGGAGAGATCCGCCGCTGCGGGCATGTGAAACATTCCTTCCGGGGCATCAACGACAAGCGGGGAGAATAAGAAAACATGTCGATTCACGTCAGTGTCCACCACGAAGACTGGCCCGCAACCATACCGTTCAAGATCGCCAACGCGATTTGGGAGTCCTTTCCCGGGATCGTTGTCGAGCTGTGCGACGGCGAGCACGTCGGACGAGGCGAGGGCCTGGGGATCTACTACCTCGATGAGAGCCCGGCATCGATGGCCGCCCAGGTCATGGGGGTGGCGGACGACATCGCAGCCGGGGCCGACCGACAGCACCTCCTCGATCTTCTGCCCCACGGGGGCGCCCGAAACGCGATCGATTGTGCGCTCTGGGATCTCGAGGCGAAACGCGCGGGTCGGCGGGTGTGGGAGCTGGCGGGCATCGACCTCAAACCTATCACCACGGTGATGACCGTCGGCCTCGAGGACACGCCCGAAGAGATGGCCGCCAAGGCCGCGGCCGCGGCCGACCACCCGGTGCTCAAGGTCAAGCTCGACGACTCGATGCCGGTCGAGCGGATCGAGGCGATTCGTGCCGCGCGCCCCGATGCCAAGCTGGTCATTGACGCCAATCAAGGTTGGACATTCGAGCAGCTGCGGGACGTCGCGCCTCGTCTCAAAAAGCTCGGAGTCGAGATGATCGAACAGCCGCTGCCCCGTGGAGAGGACGAGGCCCTCGAGGGCTACGCTCCGCCGCTTCCGTTGTGCGGCGACGAGTCGTGTCTCCACCTCGGCGAGCTCGACCCGATCGCGGGCCGCTACCAGATGATCAACATCAAGCTCGACAAATGCGGCGGCCTTACCGCCGGTCTGCAGCTTGCCCGAGCAGCCCGCGAGCGCGACCTCGGTCTCATGGTCGGCTGCATGGGCGGTACTTCCCTGAGCATGGCGCCCGGTTTCGTGGTCGGCCTTCTGTGCGATTTCCACGACCTCGACGGGCCTCTGTTGCTGAGCAACGATCGGTCCTTCGGTCTCACCTACACCCACGGGGTCGTCGGACTCCCATCCGCACGACTGTGGGGCTGAGATCAAAAGCCGCCGTCGCCCAGCTGTGCCGCGGAGAGTGATGCGGGATCCGTATACTCTCCGCAGACCGGGAATGACCACCCGACCGCCGAGGCAATGAAATGACGATGGACCCAAAGCGACAGAACAACCGAGCAGAATCGGACACTTCATTCATCATGGAGTCTCCGCCGGGCCCAGAGACCGTCATCAACGGCAAGCGTTGCCTCTATTTCGGCGGTGTGAGCTACTACGGGCTGCACGGCAATCCACAGCTCATGAAGGCCGGAATCGACGCCTGGAAGAGGCTTGGATTGAGCACGGCAACAACCCGGTCCGGAATGGGAACCGCGCCGCTTCACCTCGAAGTTGAAGCTGCGGCCGCTCGTTTCTTCGGTACTGAGGATGCGGCCTATGTGGCATCGGGCTACCTCAGCAATACCGCCGGCATCCAGGTGCTTCACGAAACCCACGCATTCGATGCGATCTATGTCGACCAGCACGCCCACCCTTGCGTTCATGATGCGGCCCTGTCCATCGGGGTTCCTGTCCATCGATTCGCCCACCTGGATCCCTACGACCTGGGCGTCCAGCTGAGACAAAGCCTCCCACCGGGTCAGACGCCGCTCGTCATGAGCGACGGCCTGTTCCCGACTCTGGGGCGGATCGCTCCGCTGCCCGACTACCTCGAGGTGCTGGAGCCGGTCGGCGGCATGGTGTGGCTCGACGATGCCCACCCGGTAGGAATTCTCGGCCCTCACGGCCGAGGCACCGCCGACCACTTCGCTCTCGAAAGCGACCGCGTGCTCTCCGGCGGCACTCTGTCCAAGGCCTTCGGGGGTTTCGGCGGCATCATCCCCGGTCGGGCCGATTTTGTGGACCGACTTCGAAACGGCCCAGTGATGATCGCCGCCAGCCCGCCGCCGTCACCGGTAGCCGCAGCCACCCTCGAGGGGATCGAGCTGGTGGCGGCAAACCCCGAATGGAGGCAGCAGCTCTGGAACAACGCCAGCCTGCTCAAGAATGGGCTGAACCGGCTCGGTTTCGATGTCGGGCAGACCGAGGTGCCTATTGCGGCATTCACTCTCGAGAGCGCGGCACGGATGCGGCAGGTCCACTCCGAGTTATTCGAACGCGACATCGCCATCCAGTACACTCACTACCCCGGAGCGGGTTCAAAGGGTGTGCTCCGGGTGGTCGTGTTTTCCACCCACACGAGAGATCACATCGAGCGGTTGATCGAAGGGCTTGGCGAAGTTGTCTGAAATCACGGTATGAGGAATAGATGAAGCAGAGAGACTACACAGGCCTGCTCGCCGAGCTTTCGGAGGAACTCGAACGGCGCTCACCAAAGTCCGCGGAGCTGAATCGGACGGCGTGGGACAGCCTGGTTGATGGCGGCAGCCACCCTCTGCGCTTGATGCTACCGTTCCCGCCGCGAATCGTGTCATCTCAAGGCGGCTGGATCGAAGATGAGGACGGTCACGATATTCTCGATTTCTGGCAGGGTCACCTGGCCAACGTGCTCGGACACAACCCCGAAGTCGTGACCAAGGAGCTGGCGTCGGCGTTCGGCGAGGGGTTCGGACTTCAGATGGGGATGGCGGACCGTTTACAGGCCGAGGTGGCCGACATCTTATGCCGGCAAACCGGCGCCGACAGGGTGCGGCTCACTACCAGCGGCACTCTCGCCAACATGTATGCGGTCATGCTGTCGCGGGCATTCACCGGACGCAACCTCGTGATGAAGGTCGGAGGCGGATGGCACGGCGCCCAGCCATGGTCGCTCAAAGGCTATGTGTACAAAGCCAATGGGAATGGCGGCTTCCGGGGGGTGGATTCCGACGGCCTGCCCGAGGCCCTGACCGACGAGATCATCGTCACCGGGTTCAACGACCCAGATCGACTGCGCGACGATTTCGAGCGCCACGGAGATCGGCTTGCGTGCTTTGTCGTCGAACCGCTGATCGGCGCCGGTGGGCTGATTCCCTCGACCCACGAGTTCCTCCATCTCGCCCGGGAACTCACCCACCGCCACGGCGCCCTGTTGGTTTTCGACGAGGTGGTCAACGGCTTTCGATTCCGGGCCGGAAACCTCGGCGCACTCTATGGCGTCACACCCGATCTGGCGGTCTACGGCAAGGCGATCGGCGGCGGCATGCCGGTGGCGGCGCTCGCCGGACGCGCCGACGTCATGGGGCTGATCGGCCGTGGAGAGGGCAGTCGAGTCGCGGTGCTCGGTGGGACCTACTGCGCACATCCCTCGTCGATGCTGGCCGCAAAGGCTCAAATGAGCTATCTGGTAGAGCACGAGAACGAGGTCTATCCGAGGATCGCTGAATTGGGTGAGAAAATGCGTGAAGCCATGGTTTCGGGTTTCGCCGAGGAGGGCATCCTCGCGCGCTGCACCGGCGACAGCCTCGACCTCCCGGCCGGCAGTTCGTTGGGAATGCTCCACTTCCCGTATGACGAGGACACCGTTTTCGACACACCCGAGAAGGTCAACGACCCGGGTCTTTCCGACGTCGCGTTGCGGAACCGTGTGCTCGGACTGGCGTTGCTACTGGAGGACGTGCATATCGTTCACGGCCACGGGTCGGCAGCCACCACCCACACGGAGGACGATATGGATTTTTTGGAGGAGGCGTGCCGGAAGGTGGCCCGCCGCGTCAAACCATATTTCTTGGACTGACAAAGGGAGAGGAAATGGAGACGATGCGCGACACAATACGGGTGATTCAGTATGGGCTCGGTCCAATCGGCTGCGCCACCGCACGGCTGATCGACGAACGGGAGAACCTCGAGCTGGTGGGCGGCGTGGACATCGACCCGGCCAAGATCGGCGAGGATGTCGGCAAAATCATCGGCCTCGACTGCCTGCTCGGTTTCGAGGTGAAGTCAAAGCTCGGGCAGGTGTCCGCCGACGCCGACGTGGTGGTCCACACCACCAACTCCTATTTCGATCAGTTCACCGACCAGGTACTCGAGATATTGGCAGCCGGTTTCGACATCGTTTCCACCTCCGAGGAGCTCTCGTTTCCGTGGCTCGATCACGCAGACGAGGCAGCCAAGGTGGAAGCCGCCGCCAAAAGCGCCGGCAAGACCGTGCTCGGCACCGGCGTCAACCCGGGGTTTCTCATGGACTCGCTACCTCTGTTCATCACCTCGATTTCTCAGCAGGTGGACCACATCGATGTCACCCGAGTGATCAACGCATCCAAGCGGCGCGGCCCCTTCCAGGCCAAAATCGGGTCGGGGATGGAGGTGGATGCTTTCAACGCCAAGATGGCCGAAGGTCGGATGGGCCACGTCGGCCTTCCCGAGTCGGTGGCAATGATCTTCGACACCCTGGGCAAGCGCCTGGTCAACTTCGAGAACAGCGTCGAACCGGTGGTCGCGGAGCAGCCGGTGAGGACAGAGTTCTTCGATGTCCAGCCCGGACAGGCTCGAGGGCTGCATCAGACGGGCCGCGCCTACACCGAAGACGGTGAGTTCGTGTCGCTGACCTTCCGCGCCGCGCTTGACGAGGAACCTGACGGCGACACGATCACGGTCAAGGGCCGTCCCGACCTGACGGTCAAGCTGCAGGGCACCAATGGCGACCTGGCAACCGTGGCGATGGCGGTCAACGCCATCCGGCGGACCAGGGAAGCGGCACCCGGACTGGTGACGATGCGAGACCTGCCGATTGTGACAGTGTTCTGACTCGGACCGCCGGCCCTCTTCCTGCCGCCGAGCCTCAACCCTGGCGCCGATCAATGCCGCTGTTGCCGGTGGCTGACATCTGCCGCTGCACTCTGCGGCTGTCCCTGCTCCCTGACGCTATCGCCGAGGCTGGTTTTGATGGTTCTCTGAATCAGCACCACCGAGATCATTTGGGCTGGAATTGAGAATTTCAGCTCGCAACGAGCCAGTGAAGATGCCATAGTGCACCGCATGACAAAGACTCTGAAGAGATTGGCCGTGGTGTTGTGTCTCCTTTCGATCATCGCGTGCGGCGGGAGCGACCCAATGGAACCCAGATCGTCCAAGCAGCCAGAAGAAGAGGTCCGTACCGAGCTCGCTCGATTGGCGGACGGCGGCGGCGACCCGACACGCGCCCTCTCCGGACTCGCGGCAGCGGTCCTGCGCGACGGCGAGGTCAACTTCGAAGCGACCTTCGGGCGTGCCTTCATCGATCCCGCGGGGGAGAACGATCGTGAGCTCACACCCGACAATCTGATGCGGGTGGCGTCGATCTCCAAGACCCTCTCGGCAATTGTCGTCATGCAGCTCGTCGAGGAGGGCGTGCTGGAGCTCGACCACGATGTTTCCGAATACCTCGGCTGGGAGCTCCGAAATCCGAACTACCCCGATCGTGCCATCACGCTCAGGCAGCTTCTCGCTCACACATCCTCGATTCGCGATGCGGGCGAGTCCTACATCATTCGCTACCCGCGCGCACTTCGCGAGGCGTTCGACCCCGCCGCTCCCGACTTCGGTGAGCGATTTCAAACTGCCAAACAGGGCAGGGATCGCGGCCCGGGCGTCTTCTACGAGTACTGCAACCTGAACTACGGAGTCGTGGGTACGGTCCTCGAAAAGGTGACCGGCACCCGCTTCGACATCCTGATGCGGCAGCGGTTCTTCGAGCCTCTGGGGCTCCCGGGAGGTTTCAACGTCGCCGAATTGTCTGAGAACGAACAGAGGAGCCTGGCGACCCTCTATCGCAAGCGCGACCGTGACGAGGTCTGGCACCCCGAGGGTCCCTGGGTGGCCCAGGTCGACGATCTCAGCGAGGGCATTCCTACGGCGCTGCCCGAGGGAGCGGCCTACGTCCCGGGGGTCAACGGGGCCCAGTTCAGCCCTCAGGGCGGAGCCCGGATGTCGCTGAGGGGGCTCGAAACCCTGGCCAGGCTCTTTCTCGGCGACGGCAGCGTCGGCGACGGCCGGATACTGACACCCGAGAGCATGGCGGAGCTGCGACGTCCGGTCTGGCGATACGACCCCGAGAAGGAGAATCTCGAGGGTTACGACGGCACGTTCAACGCACGAACAACGGGTTTCTGGGTCATCTCAGGCGAGACCCCCGAAGACCGCCTCTTCGAGGACGATGACCGTCGCTGGATCGGTCACTTCGGAGAGGCGTACGGGTTGATGGCAGGCGTTTGGGTCCATCCCGAGTCGGGCGACGGCCTGATCTTCGCCCTCACCGGCTCGGCCTTCGACCCGAGCGCCGAAAAAGATGCCACGAGTACGCTCTACCCCATCGAGGCCAGAATCGTCGAGCAGCTTGGGCGGTTGCTCTCCTAAACCGTACACTCTTCATTGACGCTTCGCCATCCGCCGATAGAGGCGGCCGGTTGTCAGTTCAAAGGCGACGGTCCTCCACCCGCCCCGCACTACCCACAGATCACACAGACCCGATCCGCCCACCCAAGTAGTGGGCGACATCACCAGGGTACGGGGCAGGGGCGCCAACAGGGGGTAGCGTCAGTCGGCAGCGTCAGTGATCAGCGGCAGACGCCAGCGACGGCAATCAGCGTCACAAAAAAGCCGAAACAGAGGGAGAATCAGGAGCTGCTATCAGGGACTGCAATCCCGAATTCACTGGCCCGGGCCGGCTGTCTATATGATATCCTCTCCCCCTGAATCTGCTTCGGGAAGATCTCATGAAATGCGAAGGAATCTTTGCGGCTGTCGTGTTTCTCTGCTCCTCGGGGATAGCGTTCGGGCAGCTGTACACCGAAGTCTCGGGTTCGCCATACCCGGTCGGCGACACACCCGGGGAGACGGCCGTCACTCCGAACGGGAGCTACCTCTACGTCAATAATGAATCGGACAACACCATATCGGGATTCAGGATCGAATCGGACGGCACACTGTCGCCGATCAAAAAGTCACCCTTTACAGCTGACGCCAATGCGGTGAGTTTGGTCACGGATGGGAACTTCGTCTTCGTGGCCAACAGTTCCTCGAACACCATCTCCGTGTTCAGGATCGCCGTTGCAGGCAATCTGGTCGATGATGTGCTCGGATCGCCATTCGCCAGCGGTGGATCGTGGCCCAATGGCCTCGCCCTTACCTTCTCGAAAGAGCATCTCATCGTGGTCAACTCCTCTTCGGGTAATTTTGACGTCTTTGCGATCAACGCCTCAAGCGGCGCGTTGACCGCTGCCACCGGCTCGCCGTTCGTGACCGCTAGCGGCCCTGTCGCCGCGGCTGCCTCGCAGGTGAGTCACCGGTTCGCGATCGCCAGCAGCAGCGCCGAGATCGTCACGGTCTACGACCTCGATCCGGTGACGGGCATCCCCACTCCAGTTTCCGCTCCACCTCTGACCGGGCTCGACACTCCGACCAGATTGACCTTCGATCCGAGTGAAAGCTATCTCTATTCAGTGAACGACGGCGTCTTGAGGGGGCACTCGATGGCTGCCAACGGTGCATTGAACGAGCTGGCTGGAAGCCCCTACAGCCAGCCGGGGTGCTCGTCGGTCTACGACATTGAGCTTTCAACAACCGGATCGAGGGTGCTGGCGATAGGATGGGGCAGCACCCCCCTGCTCGTGATTTTCTGGATCAGACCTGACGGAGACCTCGAAATATTCCCCTCATCGCCAATCGTTCTGCCGTACTCGTCAGTGATTGTGACGACGGATCCCGTATCCGAATCGGTCTATCTGAGCAACCGTTTCGACGACAGCGTGACGGCGATGATCGGACCCGTGTTTGCCGACGGCTTCGAATCTGGCGACAGTGCAGCCTGGTCGAGTACGGTGCCGTAGATTCAGACGCCAAGATTGTCGGTATCGGTGCCTCTCTCTGACCCGGATGAGCTCAGGCGGGATATATCCCGCCCTTGGGCTTTGCGGATCGGTAGACTCGTCAGCTCACCAACAGGTAGAAGACAATCGTGATCGCGCCCCCCAGCAGCGCATACGGGATCTGCGTCCGCACGTGATCCATGTGATCCGACGCCGAGGCCATCGAAGAGATGATGGTGGTGTCCGAGATCGGGGAACAGTGGTCGCCAAAGACTCCGCCACCCAGCACGGCCGCCAGATACAACGGCAGCGACCCGCCCAGGGCAATCGCCAACGGCACGGCGATCGGCACCATCAGGGCAAAGGTGCCCCAGGATGTGCCGGTGGCGAATGCCATGAAGGAGGCCAGAATAAAGGAACCCGCCACCGCCACCTTAGCGCTGGCTGCGCCGCCGATGATGCCGGCCACATAGGCCCCCGTTCCCAGCTCTCGCACGACGCTGCCGAGGGCAAAGGCCAGCACCAGGAGGGTGACCACCGGGATCATGCCGCCCATCCCCTTGAAGACGAGGTCCATGAATCCCCTGCCCGACATGCGACAGGGACCGAGGGAGATGACGGCCAGGACAGCCAGGCTCGCCAGCACCGCCCACAGGACGGCAGTCGAGCCGGAGCTGGCCTGGATGACCTCCCAGAGCCCCGCTTCGGGGGAGCTTCCCCGCCTGCCGGTGACGAGAATCCCGGCCACGATGGACCCTACCATCGTCACGACGGGAAGGATCAGATACCAGGCCCTCGGCCGGATGCCGGGATCCGGGGCGGTCGCGAGGACCTCCTCGGCCACCATGGGTTGGGCGCCGTCGGCCAGGAGCTTGCCTTCCTCGATGGCCCTGCGCTCGGCCGCGCGCATGGGACCGATCTCGCGCCCGGTCAGAATCGTTGCCAGGACCAGCAAGATGGCCAGCATCGGGTAGAAATTCCAACGAATGCTGGCCAGCAAGACCGCCACCGGGTTGGCAACCTCCTGCACGGCGAGCAGCCCGATCACCAGCGCGCCCCAACCGTTGAAGGGGACCAGAATGCAGACCGGGGCCGAGGTCGAGTCACAGATATAGGCGAGCTTCTCCCGGCTCACCCGATAGCGATCGGTGAGCGGCCGCCCCACGGTCCCTGCGACAAGGGCGGTGATGGAGCTCTCGACCGTGATCAGAACGCCGAGGAGAAACGGCATCATCTGCGCCTGGCGCCGATTCGTGACCCATCGACGTTCGGCAACTGCAGCGACGAACCCGTCCACACCCCCAGTGGCACTGATCAACGTCAAGACCGACCCGACCAGCAGGCTGTAGAGCAGGATCCGGGCATTGCCCGCATCCTGGAACACGGCCACGATCGAACCCACCATGGAACCCGTCGCGACAATAGGGTTCCAGCCCTCCACCACCAACCAACCCATCCACACTCCGAGCAGGAGGGCCGGGTAGATCTGCTTCTTCCACAGCGCCAGACCGAGGGCCGCGAGCGGTGGGAGGAGGGACCAGAAGCCGAAGGAGGTCATCGGCGAGCACTATACAACGGAGGAATCATGAATTCGGAATTCGGAATTCGGAATTCCCACCCGCCCTCCCCCATCGATTCAAGATGTCATTCCGTCCGAGGGAGCGTAGCGAGCAAGCGGAGGAATCTCTGAGCAGGGGGCAGCCACAGTCTTCAGCTGCAGGAGGCAGCGGAGGTGAGCAGCGCCAGGAACAGCGGCCGGACCGGCGTCGGCGATGTCATCTAAACCATCGACACGCTCATCCGAGATCGAGCCCGAGCCCGTTGCCGTTATCGACGATTCGATCATATGTTGATCTCCCGCCAATATGGTCGAGGCGATCTTTCGAACGGCCGTTCAGCCTGGACATCGGTAACGGTAACGGCAACGGGCTCGGGCTCGAGCATCCTGAGACCTGCATCCTGTACCCTGCATCCTGGTGGGCGGGCGGGAATTCAAAATTCAAAATTCAAAATTCAAAATTCTACCGTGCCATCCCCTGAAAGAGCGGTTCGTTCTCGATCAGGCGACGGATCGTCGGGTCGCCCTTTGCGTACGCCAATCGGGCCCGCTCCTGCCAATCGGGCTCGCCCAGAAGGACGCTCACCTGGGCCCTTTTGAAGAGGCCCATTGCGTAGCCGGGATGATCATGGGGAACCAGATCGAGGGATCCGGCGGCGGCGGCGGGGTCACCCGCCGCCAGGTAGCAGACGCCGAGCTCGAGGTGACGGTTGAAGGCCTCGCCCTGCAACGCCCGCGCTTCCTCGAACGCCCTGATCGCCGCGGAGGTGTTCGTCGATGCCATCTCGAGCTCGCCAAGACGGACCCAGTCCGCCGCGGGAGACTCCTTGAGGGCGACGACCCGTTCGACGAGCCGGGCCGCGTCGGCAAATCGGCCCTCGCTTTCGCGAATGCGGGCCAGGGCCTCGAGAGCGGGGAGCTTTCGGGGCATCACGGTCAGCACCTTCTCGAGGAGCGGTGCCGCGAGATCCCAGCGCCGGAACCGAAAATAGTGCATCGCGAGGTAGTGCTGGAGATCGATCGATCCAGGGTGAATCTCCTCGGCGCGTTCGAAGAACCGCTGTGCCCGCTCCTGATCCCCGAGAATCGAATGCGCCACCGCCAACCGCACGGTCACCATCAGGTTCTCGGGGTCCTCCTCGATCACCCTTTCGAAGACCGTGATCGAGGCTTCGTACTCCTCCCGAACGAAGAGCTCCGAGCCCCGGGTCAGATCGCTGAAGAGATGGGTCATGTCTCTCGGGTTGGGGGCGTTCTCCCGCGCGGGAGCCGGGCTCTCCCAACCGACATAACCCAGGGCCGCGAGCTGTCTTCTGGACTCCTCGTCGATGGCGTCTCGAGACGGATCCGCCTCGGCGGCCGGCAGCACCGCGTAGCTGCGGAGCGCCTCCTCGATCTCCGGGTCGATCTGGGCGCCGTCACCCAGATCCACCAATTCCAGAGGGTCGGATTCCAGGTCGTAGACCTCGGTCACGCCGGACTGGATGACCTTGGTGGAGCCAAACACGGCCATCACCTGCGGCTGCCATCCGTACTGCAGGAAGGGTTTCAGGGCCTCCCCGATCACGACCTCCGGTTCGGCCGTCAAAAGATCGAATTCGGAGTCGAGGCCGGCCCAGGCGAGGATCGTGTCGAAGACCCGACGGATGCTGACCGCGGTCTCCACCTCGGCGATCGGGATCCCGCTGCCGGCGGCGATCAGAGGCACCCGCATCACACCCTGATAGAGCAAGTTCCCGTGCAGGAGCTCGCCGTGATCGCCCAACCCCTCGCCGTGATCGCCGACCACGAGTAACCGGCAGGCGCCGCCCTGACTCCGTTTTTCGAATGCCTCGACCATCCGTCCCAACTCCCGGTCCATGTAGGCGACCTCGCCGAGGTACGGGGAGGACGGGTAGCGGGAGGCAAAGGGCTCTGGAGGCACGTACGGGTCATGGGGATCGAAGTAGTGGACCCATACGAAAACCGGTCCCCTTCGATTCGACTCGAGGTAGGAGAGAGCCCGTTCGGTTGTCGGGCCTGCGGCGCGTTCGGCATTCCCCTTGCCCATGTCGTCGTCGTAAACATCGAATCCCCGGGCCAGCCCGAAACGCCGTTTGAGCGGATATCCGGACACGAAGGCCGCCGTGGCGTATCCCGCGTCTCGAAGGCGTTCGGCGAGGAGCGCCCTGTCGTCGTCGAAGAATCGTGAGTTCTCACGGATGCCGTGTTCCGCCGGGTAGAGCCCGGTCAGCATCGACGTATGGGCCGGGAGCGTCATCGGCACCGTCGTCCAGGCCTGCGAGAACCTCACACCGCGGGCGGCCAACCCATCCAAGGACGGAGTCTCCACGTCGGCGGACTCGAAGCCCATGCTGTCGGCCCTGGTGGTGTCCAGGGTGATCAAGAGAATGGAGGGACGTGGTATATCGGCCTGCGCCACCGACCGCTCTTCAGAGCAGGACAAGCTCATCGCAGCCAGCAGAATGGCGATCGGAACTGCGGGGTGGGCCCTGGACATGGTGGGATCTTAACCTGTCCTGCAAAGCAGCTTCGCGGCGAGCCGGTCAATCCTCCAACAGCTGCTTTCAAAGGATGTATGATTCCGGCAGCAGACGTACCATCGGGATGAACACTCCACCTTTGCCGCAAGAAAACCCCGACGAGGTCCCTATGACCCAGCTTCGACACCACACTATCGAGCTCCAGCTCCGACACACTTTTCGTCTGGCCCGGGGAGACAGCGACTCCCGACGGGTTCTGGTGGTGGAGATCGAAGACGACGGTTTGATCGGCCATGGAGAAGCAGCGCCCATCGCCCGTTACGGGCAGGATGCCGCCTCGGCGGCACGGGCGGCCGAGCAGATGGCGGCTCGAATGGGCGATTCACGGGCCTTCGACTCCGCGGCGGCCCGGGTCGCGGTGGCTGGGGAGCCCGCGGCGGAGGCCGCCATCGACATGGCCCTGCGCGACCTGGCCGGGAAAAGACTGGGAGTGCCGCTTTACGAGCTGATGGGCATCGATCCGAGCTCGATGCCGGTGACGTCGTTCACCATCGGCATGGACACACCCGAGATCGTCGAGCACAAGGTTCGTGAGGCCGCCGGATTCGAGGTTCTCAAGGTCAAAATGGGCTCGAAGGACGATCACAGGGTACTGGACACGGTGCGAAGCGTCACGGACCGTCCGATGAGGGTCGACGCCAACGAGGGCTGGACGCTCGATGATGCACTCGGACGTCTCGAGTGGCTGCAGGAAATGGGCGTCGAGCTCGTGGAGCAGCCGCTGCCCGCCGACCAGCTCGCCGAGATGCGGGAGCTCAAGAAAAGAAGTCCCCTCCCCCTCATCGCCGACGAAAGCGTCGCGCGCGCCGAAGATGTCCCCCGCCTCGCTGAGGCCTTTGACGGGATCAACATCAAGCTGATGAAATGCGGCGGTCTGGGTGAAGCCCTGCGCATGATCCACGTCGCGCGCGCCCACGGCATGACGATCATGCTCGGCTGTATGGTGGAAACTTCGCTGGCGATCACAGCCGCGGCCCACATCGCCCCGCTCGTCGACTACGCCGACCTCGACGGCAACCTCCTCATCACGAACGACCCGTTCATCGGGGCCGAGGTTCGAGAAGGCAGGCTCGTTCTCCCGAAAGAACCCGGTTTGGGTGTGCGGGAGCGGAGAGCCGTCAGCAATTAGCATCCCACCCGCGATTTCTCGAGAGAAACCGGAGAAGCAACAACGAAGCTCCTTCGCAGAGACAGCAATCGGGATCAGCGACAGGATGCAGCCGCAGAGATCAGCGGCAGAGGCAGCAACAGTCGTCGGCGACACAAGACAGCGGCAGAGGACAGCAGTGAACAAACGCGGGGCAGATTCAGCCCGCACGCTGTCATTCCGACCGAGCGAGCGTAGCGAGAGAGTGGAGGAATCTATCGGCAAGCAGCTGGAGAATCGTCGCCCACAACCTCCACATAGATTTCTCGGCTCGGCCTTCGGCCTCGCTCGAAATGACAGCATTGGTGTCATAGACGAACCGGACGTGTTCACGCCACCGTGACGCCGCAGGTCTGCGACTGTCGCTGATCCCGGACGCTGATCGCTGCCGCCGTCCCTGGTTGCTGTCGCTGTTCCTGCCACTGTTTGCTGACGCGGAAACCTGGCACTGAACACTGCCGCTGTCTTCTGTTCCTTGCCGCCGCCACCTATCCCTGACGGCTGCTCACGTAGAATGGCGTCGCTCGGACTATGATGGAGGCCAAGTAATGCCCTACGTAATGGGGATCGACGCCGGTGGAACCAAGACCGTGGGCCTCCTGGCCGACGAGACCGGGAGGGTGCATTCCAAGGCGATATCCGGCGGCGCCAACCTGCTCGTCAAGGGTGAGCTCGCCGTAGAAAAGGTCATTTTCGACGTCATCGAGTCGCTGGAAGCCCCCGAACCGCTGGCCGCGCTCTGCCTCGGCATCGCGGGAGTCGGCCAGCCCGGCGCCGACCAGGTGATCCGTGACGTCCTGCGCCGCCTCGGTCAGCGTCAACCCGTTCGGGTGGTCAACGACGCCCTGGTCGCTCTCGTCGCCGGTGCTCCATCGGGCATCGGAATCGTCGTCGTGGCCGGGACCGGGTCGATCGCATACGGTGTCGATCCGGAGGGTCACGAGGCCCGCTCGGGCGGCTGGGGATATCTGCTGGGCGACGAGGGATCGGCCTTCTGGTTGGGTCACTACGCGGTTCGACACGCCGTCCGCGCCGCCGACGGGAGAGGTGTGGCGACGATCCTCTACGACCTGATCTGCGAGAAGCTCGAGGTCTCGGAGCCGACCGAGCTCGTCAAGTGGTTTTATGACCAGGAGCTCTCGCGCAACCGGGTCGCCGATCTGGCCTCTCTGGTCGAGACGGCGAGCGCCCAGGGTGACGAGGCGGCGGAAACTCTCATGGATCAGGCGGCCAAACATCTCGCCAGCGCCGCCAGGGCGGTCGGCAACCACCTCAGCTTCCCGGATTTTTATCCGATCGTCCTGGCGGGCGGCGCGTTCAAGGCCTGTCCGAGCCTCGCTCCTCGCGTCGCAACCTTGCTTGACGATCTGCCCGAGGCGGAGGTCCGGCTGCTCGATGTCGAGCCGGCCGTCGGCGCCGTCACCCTGGCCCTGGAACTTCTCAAGTGAGGTCGAGTCGACGGCGCGAAGCCGCGAAAAGAGGATGCCAGGCACCTCCGGTGAACGCAGGCCGTTTCCGGGCGCGATCCTGGTGTGAGCACTCGAACGCACTCCTGGGTTGGGGACTTGTGATGGAACATTCGAAATTCGAAATTCGAAATTCGAAATTGCGCGGGGAGAGTGGGCGGGAATTACTGACGCCCTTCGGGCGTCGTGACTCCCCGCCATCAGCGAGTGGCCGTATGACCCCCCTCCCGCCCTCGAGGCGACCCCCCAGGTCACGGCCACAGATCGCTGCTGTCGGAGAGTTCCGAATTCCGAATTCCGAATTCCGAATTCCACCGGCGGCCGGAGGCCGACGGTGAGCGTCAGCACCGTCGATCTCGCCATCCTCGCGTTCTACCTCGCAGGCGTCGTCGCGCTCGGCCTATGGATTGGCCGCAAGGCGGGCAGCGTTTCCGACTTCGTGGTCGGCGGGCGGAACCGTCCCTGGTGGCTGATCCTCTTTTCGATCGTCGCCACCGAGACCAGCACCGTCACCTTTTTGAGCATCCCC
>CBDTWX010000026.1:0-20117 GCA_965364305.1 uncultured Thermoanaerobaculia bacterium | reverse complement strand
GCTGGGTGCGGTGCATCGGGCCTTGCAGCCGAAGATTGGTGAATAGTCCGGGCTACGGTGCCCGGCGGAGGTGAGATGACGGACAGAAAGCGGGCGCTTGTCACGGGTGGTGCGGGGTTTCTCGGATCGCATCTGTGCGGTCGGTTGTTGGATGAAGGACTCGAGGTGGTCTGTATGGACAACCTCATCACGGGTTCGCTGGAGAATATCGAGGAATTTTTCGGTCGCGATGGATTCCATTTTGTCCACCACGACGTGACGAACTTCATCCACGTTCCGGGTACGCTCGATTTCATCCTCCACTTTGCCTCGCCGGCGTCGCCGATCGACTATCTCAAACTGCCGATCCAGACGCTCAAGGTTGGTTCCCTCGGCACCCACAAGGCGCTCGGTCTCGCGAAGTCCAAAGGTGCTCGGTTCCTCCTCGCGTCCACTTCGGAGACCTACGGAGATCCACTCGTCCACCCTCAACCCGAAAGCTACTGGGGGAATGTCAACCCGGTTGGGCCGCGCGGCGTATACGACGAGGCCAAAAGATTCGCCGAGGCCATTACCATGGCCTATCACCGCCACCACGCCGTCGAAACGCGAATCGTCCGCATCTTCAACACCTACGGACCGAAAATGCGGTCTGGCGACGGAAGGGTCGTGCCGACATTCATCTGCCAGGCACTGTCCGGTAAAGATCTGACCGCCTTTGGCGACGGTTTGCAGACACGGTCCTTTTGCTTTGTCGATGATCTGATCGAGGGTATTTGGCGCCTTCTCAATTCTGACTGTTCGGACCCTGTGAACATCGGCAATCCGGCCGAGATGACGGTCCTCGATTTTGCAGAAGAGATCATTCGACTCACCGGGTCGGAGTCGAAGATCGTCTTCGAACCGTTGCCGGTCGACGACCCGAAGGTCCGCCAACCCGACATCTCTTTGGCCCGTAAAATCCTCGACTGGGAACCGCAAGTACTTCTCGAAGACGGTCTCAAGAAGACGATCGAGTTCTTTGCGGGCTGAAGCCACTCGGCCCGCTCTGCCTCGCTGCGGGCAGGTTGTTCCGACTTCGAGGCCACATCTCATTCAGCGCGCTTCCCGAGAGGAGCCACCTTTGACATTGTTTGCCCGAGGATCCCTGCCGACCTGAAAGACTGGGGACAAACAATGTCAAAAATGGCACCTCCGTTGAAGGGGGTCGTTTCCGAACGCGCTTCCCGAGAGGATGCCAGGCACGCCGCCATGATGTTGAGGACAACATCATGCCGGGATGCCAGGCACCTCCGCCCCACGCGGGCCCGCCCACCCTGAACGCAGCGACGTACAATTACGATGGGGGGTTGGGTGGGAATTCCGAATTCCGAATTCCTAATTCCTCTTCTCGGGTATCGCCGCGGCGAGGACCTCGTCGACGTGCGTAACGAACACAAAGTCGAGGGCGCGTCGGGCGGGAGCGGGCAGATCCACGAGGTCGCTCTCGTTCTCAGCCGGCATCAGAACCTCTGTGATACCGGCGCGCAGGGCGGCGAGGACCTTCTCCTTGACCCCGCCGACCGGCAACACGTCGCCGCGAAGGGTGATCTCGCCGGTCATCGCCAGATCGTGTCGGACCGGCCGACCCGACGCGGCGGAAACGATCGCCGAAAGTATGGTGGCGCCCGCCGAGGGCCCGTCCTTGGGTACTCCGCCTGCCGGCACGTGGACGTGAAGCGAGTGTTCGGCAAACCAGTCGTTGGGTATTCCGAGATCTTTCGATCGCGCTCTGGCAAGTGACAGCGCTGCTGTCGCCGACTCTTTCATGACGTCGCCCAGCGACCCGGTGAGCTCGAGGTCTCCCTTGCCGGCGAGGGGTATCGCCTCGACGAGCAGGACGTCGCCGCCGACCGGGGTGTATGCGAGACCGGTGGCCACGCCCACTCGATCGGTTTCAAGGGGACGGTCCGCAAGGTGTCTTGGGGGTCCGAGGAGGCGTTTCACGGTTGCCGGGGTGATGCGGTGGACGGCGGAACGACCCTCGGCGACGGTGACCGCGACCTTGCGGCACACCGAGCCGATCTCCCGCTCGAGGTTTCGGAGGCCGGCTTCGCGGGTGTAGCCGACGATGAGCCGTCGCAAGGCCGGTGTCGTGAAGGTCAAACCGTGTTCCTGGAGCCCGTTTTCTTCGACTTGGCGCGGGATGAGGTGCCTGCGAGCGATCTCGAGCTTTTCCTCCTCGGTATAGCCGGAGAGCCGGATGACCTCCATGCGGTCGAGAAACGCCGGCTGGATGGTGTCCGTGACGTTGCCGGTAGCGATGAAGAGCACCCTCGAGAGGTCGTAGACGACCCCGAGGTAGTGATCGCGGAAGGAGTCGTTCTGCTCCGGATCGAGTACCTCGAGAAGGGCGGAGGACGGGTCACCGCGGACGTCGGCGCCGAGCTTGTCCACCTCGTCGAGCATGAAGACCGGGTTGGAGGTCCCCGCCTGCGACAGGCCCTGGATGATCCGCCCCGGCAACGCGCCGACATAGGTTCTGCGGTGACCACGGATCTCGGCCTCGTCGCGAACCCCTCCGAGTGAGGAGCGGACGAACTCGCGACCGAGGGCGCGCGCGATAGATCGCCCGAGTGAAGTTTTCCCGACGCCTGGAGGACCGACAAAGCACAGTATCGGCCCTTTGCCCTCCGGGCGGAGCTGACGGACGGCGAGGAATTCGAGAATCCTCTCCTTGACCTTTTCGAGGTTGAAGTGGTCCTCGTCGAGGATTTCTCGAGCGGCGCCGATATCGAGGTTGTCCAGGCTCGTAGTCGACCACGGCAATGTGGTCATCCAATCGAGCCAGGTGCGGACGACCGACGACTCGGCGCTTTCGGGATGCATCGAGCCGAGCCGGCGAAGCTGACGATCGACCGCCTCACGTGCCTCATCGCTGAGACCGATCGACTCGGCCTTCTCCCGGTATTCAATGAGATCGTGTTCGAGGTCATCCGCCTCGCCGAGCTCCTGCTGGATTGCTCTCAGCTGTTGGCGGAGAAAAAACTCACGTTGATTGCGGTCGATTTCGCCTCGTACCTGAGACGAGAGCTGTTGCTGCATCTCGGCCAGCGCGAGCTCACGCTCGAGGAGTTCGTGGACTCGGCGCAGCCGCGGCAGGCCCTCGATGGTCTCGAGTACCTCCTGCGCGTCGGTCACATCGAGACCGAGGTTTGAGGCGGCGAGATCGGCAAGGCGCAGGGGATCGTCGAGGCTCGAGGTGATGAGAATGACCTCCGGGGAGATCTGTTTTCCGATTGTGCTGACCCTCTCCAGACCCTGTCGAATTGAACGGACGAAGGCCTGGGCCTCGAAATCGGTGGGGCCGGGGGAGGGTTCCTCGAGGCGGGTCAGGCGGGCCTCGAAGGATGGCTCGGCGCGGGTGAAGTAGTCCACCCGGGCCCGCGAAAGTCCCTGGATGAGGATTCGGGTGGTGCCGTCCGGGAGCTTGAGCATTCGCATGATGACCGCGACGCATCCGGTCTCATAGAGCTCATCGGGCGTCGGGTTCTCGGTCTGCGAGTCCCGCTGGGTAAGGAGCATAACGAGTCGATCGCCCGAAAGGGCTTCATCGACGGCCCGAACCGAGATCTCTCGCCCCACCGTCAGCGGGATGATGGCGAACGGAAAAAGCACCGCATCTCGGAGCGGCATAACCGGCAGGACATCCGGGATGACGATCGTCTCGTCGGTCGCGTTGGGGCCTTCAGGCTCGACCATCGTCAGTCTTCACGCTGCATGAGCAGTTTCTTGAGCTCGTCCATGAACTGGTTCACATCCTCGAATCGGCGATACACGCTGGCAAACCGGACATAGGCGACCTGGTCGAGACGCCGAAGCTCTTCGATGACCAGGTTGCCGATCTCCTCCGTCGAGATCTCGCGCACCTCGCGGACTGCGAGTTTCGACTCGACCGAGTCGACGATTGCCACCAGGTCCTTTCGCGGGACCGGTCTTTTCTCGCAGGCTCTGAGGAGCCCGGTGAGCAGTTTTTCGCGGTCGAAGCTCTCGCGTCGCCCGTCTCTCTTGACCACCGTAGTGGGAAGATCGTCAACTCGCTCGTAGGTGGTGAAACGCTGATCGCACTCGGCGCACTCGCGTCGGCGTCTGATTTCGCTACCAGACCGCACGTCGCGGGAGTCCACGACCCGGTTATCGGAATGACCGCAGAACGGGCAGTTCATTCGACCATCTCGTCCGGCGACATTTTTTCGACCTCTCGCAGCTTGACTCCGAGGAGCGGCAGGCAGAGGAGGCCGACGATCGTGATGGGCACGAAGCAGATGGCGTGATACGCGATAGCAATGCCGGTGGCCTCGTTGAGGCCGATGCCGAAGAACATCGTCATGCCGACCTGGGTGGCCTTGTGAAAACCGCCGACCCCGCCCGGAGTGGGTACCGCGAGGCCGATCACCGCCAAGGTCACGATGAGGAAGGCGGCGCGAAGCGGCAGGTCCACATCGAAGGCGAGCAGGGTCAGCCGCACCTGCCAGAAGATCACGTACCACATCACGATCGACGCCACGATCGAGATCACGAGATCGCGGGGGCGCTGGATGACTCGCAGGCCGTCGAGGAAGTGATGAAAGAAGTTCGAGATCGGTTGTTTCCAACTCGCCCTGAGCCACGCTACCGGGCGCGTCAGGAGATCGACCATCCGTTCCTGGTATCGGAACAGGCCGAGCAGTATCAGGGTTGCTACGACGAGTCCAGCACCGACAACATATCCGCTGAACGAGAGCACCTCGAGACTGTGCCGGGCCTGTTCATCCAGGTTCGGCATCCGCGGCGGCCACACGATGAATATGAGGAAGAAGAGGACCACGGTCCAAAGATCGAAGACCCTTTCGGTGAGAACTGAGGCGAGGCTTGCCGATGCGGGAATCCGTTCTCGCCGCGCGAGGAGTATGGGGCGGATGAGGTCGCCCATCCGCGCCGGCAGCAACGAAAGGGCCGCGTAGCCTACAGCGGTGGTCAGCACAACGCTGGTGTGGCGGACCCTGCCCACTGGGAGAAGTATGAACTGCCACCTCAGGGCGCGCAGCCAGTAGGACAGGAGCGCAACCGAAGCGGCGGCAATGAGTAGTTGCGGGTCGGCTCCCGTGATTGATCGTCCGACCTCCGCAAAATCGACGTTCCACAGAAATACTCCCAGCAACACCACCATCAGGAGCAGTGACATACCGATACGGAAAGCTCGACTCGCCATCGCGCATAGGGTAGCACCGGTTGCTGCGGAGCAGGAACGAATGAGAAATTGTGACTTCGGAATGTGCAGTCCTCCCACCCGAGGGAAGCGTTTCGGATTTCGGATTTCGGATTTCGAATTTGCGGCCCACCCACCCTTCATCTGAAAGGCGGTGGCTTTCTGGTGGCAGCGTGAGCTCTAGCCCGGACTATTCACCAATCTTCGGCTGCAAGGCCCGATGCACCGCACCCGGCGCCGTTTTCTCGCCTCGGGGTGCTCGACGTACTGTCACGTACGCCTCCGCGCCCCTCGGGTCGAAAACGACCCTGGGCACGTCACCTCGAACCTTTCGCTTCGAACGCTGGTGAATAGTCCGGGTTAGGAACAGCAAGCAGCGACAGGGGCAGCAATCAGAGGCAGCGCCAGTCTTCAGTGCCGGCGTCAATATCAGGCGCTCAAGCGTGTCGAATCAGCTCTTTCGATTGATGAGCCTCCAGGTCATGGCGCGGACCTCGTCAAAGGTGCTCCGCACCGGCTTGACCGGCTTGCCCTTGACATCGAATGGCCACCGGCCACCTCCCCCTTTTGAACGACCCGGAGGTGACCACAACGGCCTCACACGCTCTGACCACTTCCCCTGAAGGCGACGTAGCTGCCCGCTGCGCGCTGCACCTGCCACTGAATCTGATCACCGTCCCTGCCTGCTGCCCGTGCCTCTGAATCTGGCCACTGTCCCAAACCTCAGGCCCCGAGCCCCGAGCCCCAAGCCCAGGTCTCCTCAATCAGCTATCATCGACGTGATGCCGGAGTCGTCTACCAGCCCCCCGCTCAGCGTGCGCTCGCATCCCGATTGTCTCG
Source organism: uncultured Thermoanaerobaculia bacterium (assembly GCA_965364305.1). Taxonomy (GTDB): domain Bacteria; phylum Acidobacteriota; class Thermoanaerobaculia; order Thermoanaerobaculales; family Sulfomarinibacteraceae; genus Sulfomarinibacter. Next base: position 14,071 of record CBDTWX010000026.1, on the reverse strand, counting down.
TGCATGAGCCGGGTCTCGGCCACCCGGAGACTCCGGAGCGCGTGCGGGTGGTGCTCGACGCCCTCACGGCGCGGTCCGAAGGACGGTGGGTGGTCGACAGCGAAAGCCCGTTGCCTCCCGAAGAGGACGTGGTCGGATGTCTCGAATGGGTGCACGATCCAGCACATATCGAGCGGGTCCGAGAGGCGTCCGAACGTGGTCATCGGTGGCTCGACTCGGAGGACTGCGGTGTCTCAGCCGGTACCTATGGAGCGGCCCTGGCAGCTGCCGGATTGGCCCTTCAGACCTCCCTCGACATGGTCAACGGCCGGGTCGTTCGGGCGTTCGTCGTCGCGCGGCCGCCGTCCCATCACGCCGGTTGGGATCGCGCCTCGGGGTACTGTTTCTTCAACTCCGTTGCCTTGGCCGCCGAGGTGGTGACCCGAAGCTGGGGACTGCCGGTGGTGATTGGCGATTTTGGCGCGCTCCACGGAAACGGGATCCAGCACCAGTTCTTCACCCGAGGTGATGTCGGTTATGTTTCCGTCCACCGATATCCGGCCTTTCCAGGAACGGGCGGGGCGGATGAAACGGGTGAGGGCGAGGGCCACGGAACGACCCGCAACGTGCCGCTGGCGGCGGGCGCCAATGACGACATCATCTGCACGGCTTTCGAGAGCGCCTTGACCGAGGTCTGCAGCCGGCTCCGACCGGCGATGTTGGTGCTTGCCGCCGGTTTTGATGCTCATCGGTCGGATCCCCTCGGCGGTATGTCGATGACGGAGGAGGGATACAAAAGGCTCACTGCCATCGCAGTTTCGGTCGCAGAAACGTGGACCGGCGGGCGTATAATGTCCTTTCTTGAGGGCGGTTTCGAGCTCGAAGCTTTGGCAAAATCTTCGCGTATTCACGCCGAGGAATTGACAAAAACGTCTGATCATTATCAACATCTCGAATCAAACTCGATTCGGTGATCCAGATCACGCTAAAGCATAGTTGACACAAGAATTCGAAGACTCTTCGACACGCAAAGTCCTGAAATTTTTTGACTTTTCTTGACCATAGATAGGTCGTGGTATATCATAATTACGATCGTAATTGGCACCCTGGAACTTCGGTTCAGAGGAGGATTCGCAATGCGTAACAGAGGATTCGCCGGAGCGCTTGTACTGCTGACTCTCCTGTTGCCGATAAGCGCCGATGCCGAGATCGTTTTTTGGCTCGATACCCCGGCCGATGGAGCCACCGTTTTCGGGTTGGTGGAGGTCAATGGTTTCGTTGTCGATGACGGTCAGCAGTGCGGTCCACAATGGACGTGGAACACCTGCCAATGGGCCGACGCTTTGGTGAGTAAAATCGATCTCTACGTCGATGACGAGTTTGTCGCCACGGCCGACCTCAATCAGCCTCGCTACGATATCCTCCAGGCCTATCCGTGGTACGCCGGGACACCGTATTCCCGCCCGGGTTTTGCCACGTCATTCGACTCCGAGGCTTACTTCGACGGTTGGCACACGATGTTCGTGCAAGTCACGTTCAGTGATATGACAACCGAGGATTACGGGCTGCGCTCGATCTATATCGATAACGACCTCAACCAAGCCCCGTTTGGCGAGCTCGAGCTGCCTGGTACCAACCAACCGATGAACGGCGTGTTTCCGGTGACCGGATGGGCACTTGACGACGAGTCGATCGACTATGTCGAAATCATGGTGGATGGCCTCGCGATGGGCAACGCGGTCACCGGCGTCCACCGCCCCGACATCGGCCATCGTTTTCCGAGCGAACCGGACGCCGAGTACTCGGGCTTCGTCCGGATGCTCAATACCACCGTTCTCAACAATGGAATCCACGTGATCGCGGTTCGAGTGGTGGATAACCTGGGTGCTTCCCGGGTGATCGGGCGGCGCTTTGTCCAGACCTTCAACACCGGTTCCAACCTGCCGCCCTTCGGTGCGATCGACTGGCCGGTCGACAACCATGTGATGTTTGGCGACGGGTGCGCACCGGTCGACGGTGTTGTCCCGCCGTGGTCGGGCGATGTGTTCGGAAACCTGGCCGCCGTCGAAATGGTTGTCGGTTGGGCGCTCGATGTGGGTTCACGAACTGATTGGGGAGGTGTTGCGTACGTTCAGCTGCTGCTCGATGGCAACATTATCTCCGACACCAACGAGGGAAGCTTCTTCTGGTCGCCCGCACAATGGGACTTCAACTACTACGGGCACGAGCGGATGGACGTCCACGAGCTCTACGTCGATGTTCCGACCTCGAAGCACAGCGGTTTCTCCTTTTTGATGGACATCTCCTATCTCATTCTCGCCCGCGGTTACAGCGAGGGCCTTCACCTGATCAAGGTGCGCGCCGGAGATCGGGAGAACAACGTTACCGATATCGCCCAGCTACCGGTCATCTTCGACTGCAACAACGATCGGGACTTCCCCTCGTGGGGCGATATCTGGACACCGACCCACATGGAGCTCGAGGCGGGCACGGTGGAGATCACCGGATTCGTGTATGACAGCCGCACGATCGAGGCGGTCGAGATCTGGGTCGATGGTGTCTTCATCGGATTTGCTGACTACGGCCTGCCTTCGCCCGGTATGGAGGATCTCTATCCCTGGATGCCAGCGTGGTTCACCAATAACGCTGGGTTTGAATACGATCTCGACACGGTCGCCGCGAGCCTCGCCGACGGTGAGCACAGCATCATCGTGTGGAGCGAAGATCGTCTCGGCGGCAGGAACATCGTCGGCGAACGTCGGTTCGTTCTCGACAACCAAAGCCCCTGACATTTTGTGCCGAAATCGAACATGGCTGCACCCCGCTTTGGCGGGGTGCTTTGCTAAGATCGGGTCGTTCGCCAATCGCTGAGACGGCTGTCGACGTGGGCCGGCTCGTCGGCGAATCCCTGAACGAGCGACTGAACGAGCAGGTATGATCAAAGCCATGGGTACGTCCATAACCGAGGACCTCGCGCCGAGGATCCTGTCGCGTCCCGAGCACAATTTGTCGAGGCAATACCTGTCTTCCGAAGCACTCAAGGTTCTCTACAGGTTGCACCGGTCGGGCTACTCTGCCTTTCTCGTGGGCGGCAGTGTCCGCGACCTGCTGTTGGGGCGGCGGCCAAAAGACTTCGACGTTGCCACCAACGCCCGTCCGCAAGAGATCAGGCGGCTGTTTCGCAACTCGCGGGTCATCGGACGGCGATTTCGTCTCGTACATGTGTTTTTTCGCGGTGGAATCGTCGAGGTGGCGACGTTCAGGGCGAGCCCGGAACCTCCAGAGGTCCCTGATGATTGGGAAGAGGCCGAGGAGGAAGCCGCAGAGGAGGACGCGGTTGTCAATCCGGCTCCCCTGCAATACGAAGAAGGTGTCTTCGGGACGCCCTCAGAGGATGCGCGGCGCCGCGATTTTACGGTCAACGCGCTGTTCTACAACGTGGCCGATTTTTCGGTCATCGATTATGTTGGCGGGATCGACGACCTGCGACGAAAGGTGATCCGTACCATCGGTGATCCCGACGAGCGGTTCGTTGAAGATCCAGTGCGCATGATGCGCGCGCTCGAAGACTCCATCCCTGGGCCGAATACGGATCTGAGGCAACTGATTTCCGAGGCGTCCCCCTCTCGCCTGACCTACGAGCTGCTGGAGTGTCTGCGGTCGGGGAAGGCTGCCGAGATTCATGCGGCCTGGAGGAGAGCCGGGGTCTTCAGCGGAGCTTTCCCCGACCTTCCGCTGGATACCGATGAGAGTGTTCGCGTCCTGGAAATGGTAGATGCGGGTGTGGCCGAGGGTCGGAAATACAGCGATCCAAGCCTCCTCGGTGGATTCTTTCTGCCCAGATTTCTCGGTCTAGCGGCGGAAGAGACCGATGGCAACGGCCGCATCAACAACGCCCGGCTTTTGGACCGACTTCGGGATGTCCTCGGGCCTGCGGCGGCGAGCATGCACCTGTCCAACCAGACAATCCACCTGATCCACCAGGGACTCTTCACCCTCACAAAGATGAGGAGGGCGCCCGAACGTGGCCGCCAGGTAGTGAAGCTGGCGCGCCAGGAGTACTTCCCGGTAGCGTGGGATCTTCACGGGTTTGCCGCCGGGTTGGGTTCGATCTCCCCGGAAGCCCACCAGGGCTGGGCCCGTGCACTGCGGAAGGTGAGCACGAAAAGGAGACAGGATCGTCAAGCAGACTCCCATCGGGATCACTCCCCACGACGGCGGCGGAGAAGGCGGTGAGAACGCTCGACGGGAGCGTGATTCGTGAATGATGAACGGGACAGTCTCGCACGCCGAGCGGAGGAGCTGCGGCATCTGATCAGGTACCACGATCACCGCTACTATGTCCTCGCAGCGCCGGAAATTACAGATTTCGAGTACGATCAGCTGTTTGCCGAGCTGAAGGAGATCGAGGAGCGTCGCCCTGAGCTGGCCATCCCCTCGTCGCCGACCCGGCGCGTGGGCGGCGAGCCGCTCGAGGGGCTCGACCAGGTGGAGCACGCGGTCCCGATGCTGTCCCTCGATAACAGCTATTCCCGTGACGAGCTCCACTCGTGGCACGACCGGGTGAGCCGTGAGCTCGGATATCCTCCAGGCGCCCTGGCCGCCGAGCTCAAGATCGACGGCGTGTCGATCTCGCTGGTCTACATCGATGGCAAACTCGAACGTGCCGTGACCCGCGGAGATGGGCAGGTCGGGGATGATGTGACCGCGAACGCTCGAACCATCCGCCAGTTGCCGCTGCAGGTGGATGGTTTCCCCGAGATGGTCGAGGTCCGCGGCGAGGTGTACCTGGCTCGTTCGGTATTCGATCATCTCAACCGTGTGCGACGCGCGGAGGGCGAGCGCGAATTCGCCAACCCCCGCAACGCCGCAGCGGGCGCGATCCGTCTCCTCGATCCAAGGGAGGCGTCTCGCCGTCGTCTTGGCGTGTGGTGCTACCAGTTGGCGCGCGCGGATGGCCACGAAAGAGACAGCCACGTGGCGGCCCTCGAGTGGCTCGGAGATCTCGGTTTTCCAGTCAGTCCGGGTCTCGAGCTCTGTTCGGGGATCGCCGAGGTCGAGGCATTCATCGATCGTTGGGAGGCGCGGCGCAAGGACCTTGATAACGATACCGACGGCATCGTCATCAAGGTCGACCGAGAGTCCGAACGTGCCGCTCTCGGGAGCACCGCGAGATCGGTGCGTTGGGCAGTGGCCTACAAGTTTCCGCCCGAAGGGCGCACCACGACGCTCCAGGACATCCTCGTTCAGGTCGGTCGCACCGGTGTTCTCACCCCGGTTGCTGTTCTCGAACCGGTGTCGATTGCAGGCTCCACCGTATCCCGGGCCACGCTCCACAATTTCGACGAGGTGGCCCGTCTCGACGCTCGGGTCGGCGACACCGTATGGGTCACCAAGGGTGGTGAGGTGATTCCCAAGGTGGTGGGCGTTGTCCACTCGAAGCGCTTACCGGGCTCCGAACCCTTTGTAACCCCTTCGGTGTGCCCGGTGTGTGCGACACCTGTCGAACGGCAGCTTGAGGAGGTTGCATTGCGCTGCCCGAATGGGCGCTGTCCGGCGGTTGTCGGGGCCCGCCTTCGGCACTTCGTGTCGCGAGGAGCAATGGAGATCGAGGGTCTCGGTGGTCGGTCGCTCGAACAGCTCGCTGCCGCTGGTCTCGTAACCGACGAAGCATCTCTGTGGGACCTGGAGAGCGAGACATTGGCCGAGCTCCCAGGCTGGGGCGAGGTTTCGGCAGCACATCTGATCGGTGAGCTCGAGGAGGCGCGGGCACGACCATTGAACAGGCTGCTCTTCGCCCTCGGTATCCCACATGTTGGAGAGCGTGCGGCGAAGATTTTGGCTGAAAGGTTTGGCAGCATCGATGGTTTGATCGCAGCTGAACGTGAGGAACTCGAGGCCCTTGACGGTATCGGGCCGGTGATCGCTGCCTCGGTGACGAACTGGTTTCTCGAAGGCAGGAATCTGACCATTGTCCGACGGCTCGCAGAACGAGGAGTCAATCCTCGGGAGCAGGTCGATCATGACAGCGCGGCCAAGGTTTTGTCCGGGCTCACCTTTGTCATTACGGGCTCGCTGAGTCGTCCGCGGCGTGACCTGAAGGAGACGCTCGAAAATTTGGGTGCCAAGGTGGCGGGCTCGGTGTCGGGCAAGACGTCGTATCTTGTGGCCGGGAAGGACTCGGGCGCCAAGCTCGCCAGGGCTCGCGAGCTAGGAGTCGAGGTGCTCGATGAAGCGGGTCTGATGAAATTGATCGGGTCGCCTGGGAGCTGACGAGATGGCTGCAACGATCTTTTTGGTCGATGACGATGACGGTTCGCGCGACGCGATGAAACGAACCCTCGAGCGTGTCGGGTACACGCTGAAGGCATTTCCCTCAGCCGAGGAGGCCCTCGAGCGGCTGCGAGAGGGCGATCCGGTCGACGCGGTCGTGTCCGATGTGCGGATGCCAGGTATGGACGGGTACGCATTTTTGCGTGAGGTTCGAGCCGAACATCCTCAACTGCCGTTCCTCCTGGTGACCGCCTACGCCGATGTCGAGGATGCGGTCTCGGCGCTCCAGGAAGGTGCCGACGACTATCTCACCAAACCGGTGAAAATGCAGGAGCTCCGCCAGCGGGTTCAGCTGCAACTCGAGCGCAGGGTGCTGTCGGACGAAAATCGGCGGCTTCGCCAACGTCTCGAGAAAAGCTTCGGTTTCGAGGGCATTGTCGGTCATTCGCCGGCGATGGAGGATCTGCTGGAGCGCATGCGGATCGCATCGCCCACCCGATCGACCGTGCTGATCGTCGGCGAGTCGGGAACCGGTAAGGAACTGGTGGCCAATGCTCTGCACCAGAACTCACCCCGGGCGCAAGGACCGTTTGTCGCGATCAACTGCGGCGCCATCCCTGGTGAGATCCTCGAGTCCGAGCTTTTCGGGCACGAAAAGGGAGCCTTCACCGGCGCCCACCAGCGTCGTATCGGCCTCATCGAACGGGCTTCGGGCGGAACCCTGTTCCTTGACGAGATCTCGGAGCTGTCGCCCGATCTCCAGGTGAAGCTCTTACGGGTGTTGGAAGAGCGCCACATCATGAGGGTCGGCGGCGCGACCCAGATTCCGGTAGATTTTCGCCTCGTCGCCGCCACAAACCGCGATCTTGCGACCTGGGTCGAGGACGGCAGGTTCCGTGAGGATCTTTTCTATCGCCTCAAGGTGGTAGAGCTCAACATCCCACCGTTGCGGGAACGACGGGAAGACATTCCGCTCTTTGTCCAACATTTCCTCGAGTTTTTCAACAAGGAGCTTGACCGCGACGTTCACGGAGTCCATCCGGCTGTATTGGCTTCGCTCAAACGGCATCCTTGGCCAGGTAACGTGCGCGAGCTTCGCAACCTGATCGAAAGCATGGTTCTGTTCGCCCGCAGCGACGAGATAACCCTCGAGGACCTGCCCCCGGAGCACAGGGCTCCGGCGACGGGTCCGGCGACCGCGGATTCCGCCGAATGGCGACCGCGCCCGATGGCCGATATCGAACGAGAAGCCATCCTGAAAACGGTTGCCCATACCGGCGGGCACCGCGCGCGGGCCGCCGATCTCCTCGAAATCGGTCTTCGCACCCTCCAGCGAAAGCTCAAGGAATATGGTGAGATCGCTCCGAAGGGCGATGACGAAGCGGACGACGAAGGCTAGCCCGGACTAATCACCGATCTTCGGCTGCAAGGCCCGATGCACCGCACCCAGCGCCGTTTTCTCGCCTCGGGGTGCTCGACGTACTGTCACGTACGCCTCCGCGCCCCTCGGGTCGAAAACGACCCTGGGCACGTCACCTCGAACCTTTCGCTTCGAACGCTGGTGAATAGTCCGGGCTAGCGCCTGAAGCCGAATTCGGAATTCGGAATGCCACCCACCCGAGGAGAAACCGCAGATCACGCAGATTGACGCAGATACCATGTCAGATCACGGTTTCGGACGGAGTAGCCGCCAGATCATGTCACGCCCGCAACTGGTCTTGTCCAGGGACGACTGCCCGTGCCGTTGTTTGCCGCGCCTGAACTCTACCGCTGCCCGGTCGCTGAGTGCTTACGCTGTCTCTGTCAACTGCCGCCGCTGAATTCTGTCGCTACCGTTGCCGCCTGCCTCTGATCCTGCCACTGTCAGAAATGGGCGGGATATATCCCGGCCCTACACCGGATTTCGATTCTGTATACATGCCATGCCGCCCTTGTCCCCTGTCGCCCAGACCATCTGCGTGGATCTGCGCGATCTGCGGTTTCTCCGGCGGGCGGGTGGATCCAGCATCCAGCATCCAGTATCGGGCGAGCGGTCGGACGGGGTGTTAAAATTTAGGGACTGGAAAGGAGTCCGCGATGGAAATCCCCGGCCAGGTCTCCGTCTACTGCCCACTGATTGACGCCAAAGGAACCGCAGCGACGCTGGTGTCCGTTTCTCAGGAGGGTTTCTACCGGTTGGAAGTTCCCATCAAAGGCAGCACCCACGTTATGTTCCTCCCCATTGCTCACACGGCGCTCTATTTCACGCAGCCGGAACCCGTTGCCGAAGAAGGATTCGAGATCGAACGCTGATCACATTTTTTGAATCGTCCTTTTGTGCGGGCAGCCGCGAATAAAGTGACCCACCGCCGCTGTTATAAGGGCGTGGCACGGCATTCGGGAGATCCTCTGGGTGAGGCGTGGATCGAGGTGCTCGATCAGCTCGGCGAAGCAGTGATCGTGCTCGACGAGCAGCGCACCCTGCACCACGTGAACAGCGTCGCGCGGCGGTTGTTGGGCTATGAACGAGGTCAGAGGTTGGGGGGGCGGTGTCGCCTGACGACCCGTGGTGTCGATTGCGAAAACGCCTGCCCGCTGACCTTCGCGCTCGAGGCGGGGCTGGAACGGGTGGAAAACTTCGCGACCACGTACCACACCAAAGACGGACGGGCATTGTCGTTGTCGGTGACTGTGATTCCATTTTGTTCCGAGGATGGAGCGTTCCGCGGTGCCGTTGAAATTCTGCGTCCCACGGCACCGCAACCGGGTTTCTTTATGGCCGGCTCATCCGAAGCCACCGTCACTCTTCGTGAGCAGGTCATGGCACTTGCCCGCGCCGGAGTCAATGTTCTGATTGTTGGTGAACCCCCCGCGTGCAAGGATGTTGCAGGTGCGTTGCACCGGTTTTCCGGGATGCCTCATGACCTCTTCCAGAAGTGGACCGGATCATGGGAGGGGGTCAATCCGTGGCCGCCTGGAACGGTCTATGCGTTCAGAGACCAGGCCGAGTCGCTGCTCGATTCGCACGGTCCGGATGGCTGGCGGGTGGTTGTCGGTGCGCGCAGCGCTGACGAGATCCACCCATCCTTCGAGATCCTGAATCTGCCGTCACTCGAAGAGCTCGCATCCGACTTGCCGGGTATGATCGGCTCCTGGTTCGAGGAGATCGCGCCTCGAAAATCCGTGCATCCCGCCGTCCTCGATCGCCTCTCTCGAATGGCCCGCGACCGCGGTCTCGAGGAGCTGGAGGGGGTTCTGATATCTGCCGCGGCGGCCGCGGGCGAGCACATCGAGGAGTGCCACCTTCCGGCCGACGGATACCACACGGCTTTGGTGGACGAACTGTTGCGGGCCGCTAATCCCCTCGCTGCCCTCGAGGAGCACGTATTGCGCGAGGTTCTCGAACGGTGTGGGTGGCGCATGCAGGAGGCTGCGGAGCGCATCGGTGTCTCCCGTGTCACTCTCTGGCGCAAGATGAAGGACCTCGGGATCGATCGCCCGTAAACAAACAACTCGATTTCTTCAATTCTCGGCCGGGAAATTCCCGGTTCGATTCACTCATCCCTGAGCGCATGGCACGGAATTTCACGGCCGAGAATTGGTGAATAGTCCGGGCTACTCTTCTGGATCCGCCGTAAACCTGTAGCCGACACCTCTTACCGTGTGGAAGTGCAGCGGATGGCGCGGGTCGTGCTCGAAGTGTTTGCGAAGCCGATGGACGAAGGTGTCGAGGGTCCTGGTAGAGGTATCGAAGGAGTAGCCCCAGACGCGTTCCAAGAGCTCTCCCCTGGTCAGAACACGTCCGTCGTTTTCGGCAAAGAAACGCACCAACATCACTTCACGTTCGGTGAGGGGGACCGAGCCGGAGGGAGTTGCGGCCCGCATGGTATCCATATCCACCTCGCTGGTTCCTATCGTGACGATCGGGCCGGTGCGGGCGGGCGTTCGCGACCATTCGGCTCGCCGGAGAATCCCCCGCACCCTCAGAGCCAATTCCTCGACCAAGAAGGGTTTCGTCAGGTAGTCGTCAGCCCCCAGCTGCAGACCGAGGATACGATCGGCGTCGCTGCCGCGCGCCGTCAGGAAGAGGATGGGAATCAGATTTCCTTCGGCACGCAGCTGACGGCATACCTCGAAGCCGTCGATGCCTGGGAGCATGATGTCCAGAATGAGCAGATCGAAGTCGCCTGATGGTCGGGCCAGCTCGACCAAAGCCGCCTCTCCGCTGGCGACCCAGTGGGGAGCAAAACCCTCGAGCCGGAGATTTCCGCACAGCCCTTCGGCGAGAGGTTCATCGTCTTCGACGACCAAGAGACGTGTTGGCTCGTCTGCAAGCTGTGGCTGTTCCATGTGTTCATTGTATCTCCTCCGCCACTCCACCCGATGCTCGATACAGGATGCTGGATGCTGGATGCTCACCCGCCCGCCAGAGAAACCGCAGATCACGCAGATAGAGGCAGACAGGGCCGCCCACCCATCCATCGGAGGCTTGAGGCCTGGGGCTTGGGACCTGCCCGCCCAACCCCCCCGGGATTGATGGCGTTGCAGCTGTCAATTCGAGCGAGGCCTATGGCCGAGTTGAAAAATCTGTGGGCAGATTACGATGGATGGGTGGTAAAAACTAAGACTAAGAACTAAGAACTCAAAACCAACTCTGGGGGCGGGCGGATCCAGCATCCAGCTATGGGCTGGTGGAGTTCAGCCCCACAAACGTGCCATCGTTGCGACGGCACAGAATCCTCATCAGGGTGGCGAAGCGAACCCCGGTCTGCTCTCCGGCTCCTGGGGCCGAAAAGACCGTTGGAAAACCAATCGCGTGGATCCGCACCCTCCGTTCGCCGTCACGGCCCGAGGTATTGAGATCGGCGACCGTCCTCACGACATCGTCGATGGAGGAACCGGTGAACTCATCGCCGAAGACGTAGATTGAAATTTGGTGATCGGGCGTCGCAAAGGTGCGGATGGCTCGCGTGATGCCTTCGACCGGGCTCGAGTTTGAAAACGCGTTCCACGATTGCAGGCGGGCGACCACCGCCTTGCGCCTGCCGGGCGTATCGGGGATCCACTTGCCGACATACTGCGAGTACATGTATTGGCCCATATCGTTCATTACCTGCATCCCCTTGACCTTGGGGTAGGTGTCGAGGACCTGGGTCATCTTTTCGACCACTGCCGGCCACGCGTAATGGAACATCGAGCCTGAAGTGTCGATCACAAAGATGATGTACTCGCTGTCGATCGGAATACCTCCGACCGCCGAATCCACATCTCGGCGCCGTTGACTCTGTTCGAGGAGCCGGCGCATTTCGTCGGTGAGTTCCTGCTGCGCAGCCAACATCCGTCCCTCGAGTATGTCCTGGACCTCTGACAGCTCGCGGCTCGCAGCATACTCGCCGCGGATCTCCTCGAGGTCCCCGCGAAGCCTGGCGATGTGCGCCCGCTCCTCGGAGAGCTGTTCGCGGCGGGTCCGAAGGCGCCGCTCGAGGATCTCGGTTTCACCGCGAATCTCATACAGCTCGGCCTCGAGGAGCTTCACCAGGCTGTCGAGATCGAGACGCGCCTCCTCGATGGCCCGCGGCTCTCCCAGCTTGGTCAGCACGAGCAGCAGGATGATCGCGCCGAAGCCGCAGCAGATGACGTCGAGGAACGACAGAGAAAAGACCTCGAATTCACGCCGGCGTCGGCTCATGGCCAATCCTCGGAGATGCTCATGAGGGAGCCTCGGGTGTTCATGGCCAGCTTCCAGAAGGCGCTCGCGGCGAGCGGGTCTCCCTCCATTGGGTAGAGGATCACATTGACCGGAATGCGCGCCGGAAGCTCCGTGACAGCGCGGTTGAAGAACTTCATTCGCTGTCTCGAGGATACGGTACGGGAGCGGGCGGGGTTGCGGCCGACCGTCGGCAAACCATCGGTGAGAAGAATCAGGTTGTCGGGCAGCGGGTTGAACTTGGAGACTTCTGAGAAAGCCTCGTAGAGACTTGTCCCATTGGCCGGCACCACTGCCCGGAGCTGTCTGACCGCGTTGTCGAGCACCTCGCGGTTCGAGGCGTCGAGCCACACCCCGGAGGTGTCGGGGACCGCCGGTTCCGCGGATGTGTTGAAGGTGTAAATCTGAAACTCGCTCTCGCGCGGAATCTGGGTGGTGAGCCAGTCCATTGTGGCAAGCGCCTGCTGCCATTTTGCGGCCCGAACCTTGTCTCGATCGGGCAGATTGCGGCGCCGGATCACGTTGACGATGGTGCTGCCGAGCATGCTCGCCGAGGTGTCCACCATGAAGAGGATTCGGCTGCCGCCGATTTTGAGGCCGGTGAGGTATTGCCGATCACCGTCGCCCACGTGGAGACGAATGCGGTCGCCCGGCGTCTCCTCGGACGGGAGCGATGCCGACAGCCTCCGAGCATCCTCCTCGAGCGATCGCAGGTCGGCCTGCAGTTGGTTGATGTGCTCTCGGCGGGCGATGGTCGAGGCCTCGAAGGTTGAGAGCTCGACCCGAATGATCTTCAGGGACTCGATGAGCCGCAAGGCGAGCCCCTGAGCCAGTACGCGTTCGTCATCCGTCTCCGTGACGGCGTTGCGAAGCTCGACCAGATTGCGATGCCCCTCGAGGACCTCTCGCTCGAGACGATTCACCTCGCCCTGGAGATCGGCGGTGACCCGGGCCTCGTGATCCCGTACCGCAGCGTTGATGATCATGAAGAGGAGGATGACCGCGCCCAATCCGCAGGTCATGGCATCGAGAAACGAAAGCCCGACGGGGGTGACTCTGCGGGCTTTCATCTCAACGTGCCATCGCGACCAGGAGGATCTCGTCGGCTGATGACCCGAGGCGGATGCGGTCACCCGTCGTCAGGGCGGCGTTGCCGTCGAGAACCTCGCCGTTGAGCCGCACGTCTGCACCGGGCGGGAACTCGATCACCACCTGGTCGCGGTGTCGACGGATGATCACCGATTCCTCGCCGTTTCCGGCCGCCGTTTCGATTGAACCCACGAGAAAGGCGTCTTCGGTGATGGCATGGGCGACACCGTCGATCACCAGGTGTGTCGGTGCCTCGATCTCGACCGCGGCGCGGGGAGGAGGGTTGACGGCGATGGTTACTGGACCCGGCGGTCTAGCGTCGTAGCCTGGCAGCCGAGTCACGAGAGGTATCGCCGATTCAGACGAGCGGATCCGGTCGGCGTGATGAAGGACCGCGCCGCCGGCCGCGGCCGGGTGGAGCGCGGATATTTCCAGATCGGTGCGATCGCCCAGATAGTCGGCGAGGCCGGGCAGGGCAGCGATCCGATCACCCAACAGGAGGGTCGCCTCGCCGTCCGCCGATCGCCCCTGGATCCATGAGGAGAGGAGTTCGTACGCTGGAGTTGCGGCTCCGACCACATCGCGGAGTTCGAGTTCGACCGTGTGCCGCCGCCCACCGGACGAGATGGTCACCGGTGTCGAATCGTGTCGCTCCAGGGCCGCGAGGTGATCTGGAAGCTGGATGTAGAGGATCTGTTCGGTCGCCGCCTTGTGGAGTGGATCGAAGCGCGTGGTGCGTACGAATTGTCGTGCGAGCATCCGCGCCCAGATGTCCTGGAGGCCGAGCAGCCCGACCCGAGGCTCCTCCTCGACCGCCTGGCACACGATCTCCGAACCATGCTCCATCTCGGTCAACACCGCTCGATGAAGGTGCAGATCGAGATGAAGACAATGCGGGCGCGTCTCCCGGTCGGCGGCAGCGGCCACCGCCACATCGACCAAACCGCGGACCGGCATGCCGCAGGAATCGGCGATGCCGAGGAAAAGCGCGAGCTGCTCGTGCGAAAAGAGCGTCAGATCAAACGTCGGATCAAAGCTGCGATG
>CBDTWX010000025.1:0-20380 GCA_965364305.1 uncultured Thermoanaerobaculia bacterium | reverse complement strand
GGTGGGTCCCGGCCCACACCTGATCGCCCGCTCGACGGACAGAGGCGAAACCTTCGCCGGTCAGCTCGGCCTCGCGCACCCAAGCGGAACCGGTGTCGATGACGCCGTCAACCGGAATCGTCTCGCCCGGGTCGACCCGCATCAAATCGCCGGGCCGGATCTCTGAAAGCGGCACCGTCTCGACCCCGCCACGGCCGTCGTGCCGACGGCAGACGGTGGACTCCGGGGCCCACTCGCGGGTCGCCGACAGCGCGCGGTCCTGAGCGCCGGTGGTGACTTGCTGGCCGAAGGCGTAGACCACCAGCAGAATGCTGACAATCTCGAAGTAAACATCGCCGTGCCCGGTCAGCGCCGCCACCGTCGACGCGGTGAATGCGCCGATGACGCCGGCGATGAAGAGCGCCTCGAGGGTGACCCTCCGCGAGCGGATCGCCGCAAGGGTGTTGCGCAGCAGCGGCCAGCCGAGGAGCACCAGACCGAGCACCGCGAGTCCGGCAAGCACCCCGTGGACGATGGCCGCCTCACGGGTGCCGATCTCCGATGTGTTGACCGCAAGGCTGACGGTCATCGAGTTGGCCGCGATCAGAATCCCGACCCCGACCCGCCACCAGGCTGCAAGGTCGAAGGGCTCGGCCGGTCCGCAGGCGCAGGGGATGTCGTCGGTCATAAGCCCTTTATGTCGGCCGGGGGAGTGTCGTTCTCGGCAGCCGCCATCGCTTCCGGCCCGGTGTAGACCGCGCCAAAGGCCTCGAGATCGACGACGGTGAACGCGCCGCGTCGATCAGCCGTCTCTTCCCGGACCGCCGCCACCAGTTCGGGCGACACCTCTTCCGCGCCGTTCGACCACGAAGTGCGAACATAGGTCATCACCGACGCGATCTGCTCGTCGTTGAGGTGCGACCATGGAGGCATGATCCCGTTGTAGCGCTCGCCGAGGACGTTGATCTCACCCTCGAGGCCGTGCAGGAGCAGCGCAGCAAGCGTTTCCGGCTTGCCGGTGACCCAATCTGAACCGTCGAGCGGCGGGTAGTTGCCCGCCACCCCGAGTCCGTCGGCCTGATGGCAGGCCATACAGTTGTTGTAGACGCGTTTGCCGAGCACCATCGGGTCGACCGGTTCTGGGGCAGCGTCGTCGGCGAGCCGGAGTCCGCCCTTGAGCAGCGCTCGCTCGTCGTAGACGTCGGCACGGAAGCCGCCCGAGTACATCCCGAGATACCAGCCCATGACGCCCATCAGCGCCAGGGCGGCGAACATGAGCCACAGCGGCACCGGCTCGTAGCCGTCCTTGGGCTCTGCCGTTTCGCGGTAGATCGGCTCGTGGATGTCCACGACGGCGCCGGTCTCGTCCTCGTGACGATCGAGCCTGTCGTTCGCGGGGGTGTCGTCGACCGGGCTCATTGCGGCACCTCCGGAACGGGATGGCTCGCGTCGAGGCTTTTGAGATAGGCGACGAGCGCCTTGGCGTCGGTGATCGGCACGATCACGACGTCCTCGCCCGGGTCCCACTCCGGGGGAAAGTCGAGCGCGTCGTAGGGCCGCTCGACCTCGAGCGCCAGCTCGTCGAAGAGGAAGCCGAACGGCGGCATGATCGAGCCCGGCGAGGTGATCTGGGGGTTGTACAGGTGGAGCAGGTGCCAGTCCTTGCTCGGCTGACGCACGCCGATGTTGGCGAGATCGGGCCCAGTCCTCATGGTGCCGAGAAGCGGCGGACGATCGTAGATATGGTCGCGGGCCACGGTCCGGCGACTGCCCCAGCCGCGGTCGATGTCGGCGCCAAAGCCGGGTGGGCGAACCTGCTGACTGTGGCAGTACATGCAGCCGAGCGAGATGAAGACGTCGCGGCCCTGGGCGACGAGACCGGCGGGCTCGACCGGGTACTCGGTCCGGTCGTCGTTCACGATCGGCTCGAGACCGCCGAGCTGCTGTTGGGGGATCACGGTCAGCCCGGCGAACGACGCCAGCACGGTGAAAAGGACACCGATGTAGAGCAGGGTGACGCGGTTCATCCTTCACCTCCGGTGGTCTCGACCATCGGGTGGAAGAGCGTCGGTCCCTGAAGCTTGCGGGCTGCGGGGCGAAAGACCAGCCACAACGAGACCGCGAAGACGACGTGACCGGCGGTCATCAGCATGCCGGCGAACGTGCGCGACCACAGATATGGGACCGTCATCGACACGATCTCCATGAACGGAAGGTCGGGGTTGTTCATCTGCAGACCCTGGAACCAGCCGCCCCAGGTCAGCCCGGCCCAGTAGAGCAGCATGCCGGCCGCGGTGAGCCAGAAGTGCGCCTTGATGAGCGCCGCCGACGGCCACTCGCGGCCGGTGAGCCGGGGCACGATGTAGTAGATCGAGCCGAACATCACCATGGTGAAGAACGAGTACACCCCGAGGTGGGCGTGGGCCACGGTGTAGTGCGTGAAATGGCTGATTTCGTTGACGGTTCGCAACGCCTGGAGCGACCCCTGGAAGCTGACAACGGTGTAGCTCATGGCGCCAAAGACGATGAACCGCAGGGTCGGGCTGACCTTGAGCTTGGCGAAGTGGCCCCTGGTGGTCATGTGGTGGTTGATCGCGACCGTCGTCACCGGGATGAACATCATCACCGACCCGACGGTACCAACGGTGACCAGCCAGGCCGGGATCGGTCCGCCGATGAGGTGGTGGGTGCCCGCCCAGTTATAAAACAGCGCCAGCGTCCAGAACCCGAGGATCGACAGGTAGTAGCTGTGGATCGGCCGGCCCAGCACCTTGGGGAGGAGGTAGTAGACCGCCGCCAGCCCGATCGGGGTGAACCACAGCCCGAGCACGTTGTGCGCGAACCACCAGTTGGCCGACGCCTGGACGACGCCGGTGGCCAGGTTGCCGTGGATCAGTGCGTTGCCCTGGGCATAGAGGAACGGGAACCACAGCACCGAGCCCAGCAGGTACCACTGCGACACGTAGATGTGGCTGACCTTGCGCCGCGTGAACATGGTCAGCGACGAGAACATCAGGATCGCGAAAAGTCCGGCGAAGACGAAGGACCAGTGGTAGGGGAACTCGAGCCACTCGACGCTGGTGCCGTGCCCGGCGAGGATCGACCAGGTGCCGCCGGCGACCGCGAAGTTCCACAGAATGCCGGTGATGACGAGCGGCAGTCGGAGAGGCAGTTTGACCCGACACAGCCTCGCGGTCAGCCAGAGCAGGACACCGATCCCGGCCATGGATCCCCAGCCGTAAATCACCGTGTTGAGGTGTGCCGGGCGGACCCGACCGAAGGTGAGCCACGCCCAGTCGGCGAGGAATCCCGGGGTGTGGAGCTTGAACGACGCGAGCAACGCCAGCCCGGATCCAACGAGCAGCCACGCCACCGAACTGGCAAAGAACAACATTACGACGAGAGCCGTCGAGCGGTCGACGCTCTCCCGCCAGGTGACCCTTGCCGGTTCCGGCATGCCGGAGGGTGTCTCAGCCTCATCTCTCACTGATTGGTCCTTCCTTGGTCTCGTGGATCGATCGATTCCGGCCCGGGTCGGGGAACGCATCGGTCATGACACCGACCGGCTCGTCCTCGTCGAAGATGCTGGTTGCTCCAGCGCCGAAGTCGCGAAGCTGGCCGCCGCGGATCGCCCATACGAGACCGGCAACCGCGGTGAGCCCGAAAAGGAGAACCGATCCGAAAATGATGATGTAGATGAGTGCCACGTCTCACCTTTCCGGCGGTGCGCGAGTGACCGGCCGGTGTTTCCAGGAGGATACTCCCGCCGCCTCGGAGTTGCCAGCCGCGACGATCCGCGGGTGGTGCCGCGGCATCGTCTGCTGCGGGCGACACTGGGCCGCCCATCGGTCTCGAGCGCATGAGCTGGGCCAACTCCATCGAGGTGCACTGCCGGCGCACGTCCGGACACGAGCGCACAGAGAGAAAGCCGCTAAGGGATAGGAAGTTCCGTGCGTTCCACCCCTGGCCAGCAAGGCGTCCAGTCCCGTTCTGGAGCCCCGGGCCAAGCACCTACGTGTTGAGCGGCCTCCCGGCCTCGACTGAACCCGAGATGGCGGCTGAGTCTCCGGCGGCCTCCACCTACTCCCCGCCTCCGTGCTTCTTCTCGAGCGCCGCGAGGATCTTCTGCGGCGTGATCGGCAGCTCGGTGAGGCGGACTCCGATGGCGTCGTAGATGGCGTTGGCGATCGAGCCGAGCACAGGCACCATCGACCCCTCTCCCACCTCCTTGGCACCGAAGGGGCCGCGGGGTTCGTAGGACGGCACCGCGGTGGAGACGATCTCGGGGGCGTCACCGATCGACGGAATCAAATAGTCGTGGAGGTTGGCGTTGAGGATCCGGCCCTGGTCGTCGAAGATCACGTCCTCGGTGAGCACCTCCCCCACCCCCATCATGATCGAGCCCTCCACCTGGCCGTGGAAGGTCAGCGGGTTGATGACCGTGCCCGAGTCGTGGGCGTCGGTAAAACGCACGATGCGCACCTGTCCGGTCTCGGTGTCGACCTCCACCTCGCACACCGACGAGCCGAAGCTGAAGGCGGGCGAGGTGCCCACCGTGGCGCCTTTGAACTCACCACCGAGCTTGGGCGGCGGCTCGTAGGACCCGGTGCCCACCAGCGGGCCGTGGACCGCAAAGTAGCGCCGCGCCGCCTCGCCGAAATCGATTCCGATGTGGGGAGCGGTCTCGATGGCGATCCGGCGGTCGCGGGACATCAGCGCCTCGGGCTCGCACCCGAGCTCGCGGGCCGCGACCGGGTAGAGCTTGCGGTTGATGTCCTCGGCCGCCGATTTGACCGCGTTGCCGCCCATCAGGGTGACCCGGCTCGAGTAGGAGCCGAGATCGATCGGCGAAACCGCCGAGTCGCAATCGGCCATCGTCACGTCCCGCATGTCCAGACCCAGCGCCTCGGCCGCGATCTGAGCGAGGACCGTGTCCGAGCCCTGGCCGATCTCCGACGCGGCGATGAACAGGGTCACGCCCTCGCCGTCCTCGAGCACCCGAATGATGGCGTTGGAGTGGGGAAACTTGGATCGGTAGATGGGGTAGCCCGCGCCGGAGACGAAGCCGCCGCAGCCGACGCCGATGCCCTTGCCGAAGGGCAGCTTGCCGTGCTTGTCGTCCCAGCCCGACCCGGCGCGAACGTCCTCGAGCGTCGCCTTGAACTCGCAGCTCAGCACGTCGAGGTCGTTGACGGTGGTGGTGTTGGGGTCCATGGCGTTGGCCATGCGGAGATCGATCGGGTCCATGCCAATCTCTTCGGCGAGCTCGTCGAGCAGGCTCTCGAAGGCGAAGCGCGGCTGCGGCACGCCGTGGCCGCGCATGGCGCCGCAGGGCGGCCTGTTGGTGTACATGCGACGGCCTTTGTAGCGGTAGTTGGGTATGTGGTAGAGGGTCGGGATCATGAAGCCGGCGTAGTAGGCGGTGATGACGCCGAAGCTGGTGTAGGCCCCGCCGTCGAGCACGCTTTCGAAGTCCACCGAGGTGATCTTTCCGTCCGTGGTGACCCCGATCTTGAGGTCCATGTGCTGCTTGTGGCGGCCCCGATGGTGGGTGTGCATCTCCTCGCGGTTGTAGACCATCCTGACCGGCCGGCCGGTGATCTTCGACAGGTAGACCGAGCAGAAGTCGAGCGCAGTGGCCTCGGCCTTGACGCCGAAGCCGCCGCCGACGTAGGGCCGAATCACGCGGATCGACGCCATCGGCAGCTCGAGCACCCGCGACAGCTGCTTGTGCAGGTAGTGGGGCACCTGGGTCGAGGACCAGACGGTGACCATGTGCTTGCTGTGGTCCCAGCGGGCGACGGCGCAGTGGGGCTCGATGGGCGCCTGGTAGACGAAGTTGCCGGTGAAGCGGCGCTCGGCCACGACGTCGGCCCGGGCAAAGCCCTCGTCGACGTCGCCGAAGTGGTGGTCGACCCTGGTGTTGATGTTGTGCTCGTAGCGGGGATCGTCGTGGATCCGGGGCGCACCGTCCTCCATGGCCTCGAAGGGGTCGAAGACCGCGGGCAGGACCTCGTAGGAGACCTCGATCAGCTCGATCGCCCGGGCCGCGGTGTCCTCGTCGATCGCGGCGACGGCCGCGACCTCGTCACCGACGAATCGCACCTTGTCCTTGGCGAGCACGGAGTCGTCGTACCGCGCCGGGCTGACGCCGTGCTTGACGTCGGAGACGTCGGCGCCGGTGATCACGGCCTTGACCCCGGGCAGGGCCTCGGCCTTCGAGGCGTCGATCGACACCACCCGCGCGTGGGCGTGGGGGCTGGTCAGCAGCCGTCCGTGGAGCATGTCCGGGAACTGGATGTCCTCGGTGTAAACCGCTCTCCCGGTGACCTTGGCCGGAGCGTCCGCCCGTGGCACGCTGCGTCCCACCACCCGGAGGGCGGAGTCGGTGCTCTCGGTCTCGGGCTCCTCGTCGCCGCAATGCTGCTGCCATGACCGTACCGCGTCGATGATCCGCTGGTAGCCGCCGCAGCGGCACAGGTTGCCGCCAAGGGCGGTCTTGACCTCGTCCGCGGTGGGCTCGGCGTTGCTGTCGATCAGGGCCTTGGAGGCCATGACCATGCCCGGCGTGCAGTAGCCGCACTGGATGGCGCCGCGGGCGATGAAGGACCGCTGCAGGGGGTGCAGCCCATCGCCGCTCTCCAGCCCCTCGATGGTCTCGATCTCACAGCCGTCGGCCGTCACTGCCAGCACCAGGCAGGACTTGACCGGCTCGCCGTTCAGGATCACCGTGCACGAACCGCAGTCGCCGAGGTCGCAGCCCCGTTTGGTCCCGGTGAGCCCGAGCTGGTTGCGGAGCACGTCGAGCACGGTTTCGTTGGGCTTGACCGCGACCGCCCGTCGTTCTCCGTTGACCACGAGATGGATGAGGTGTTCCACCCGCCCACCCTCCCTACCGGTTCCAGGTTGCAGGTTGCAGGTTACAGGTTGCAGGTTGCAGGTTGCAGGTCGCAAATTGCAGGTTGTAGATTTCGACACCAACCCACCGGAATCGTCTTCCGGCATCCGGACCAGAAGGCCACCTCATCATGGGTGAATAACGCGACCTGAAACATGCGCCCTGAACCCTAAGACCTGAGACCTGAACCCTGAGACCTGAACCCTGCACTCTGTATTCCCCAATCCTCATTGTCTGTGTACGCGCTCGACGGCTTTGGCGATCGCGCGTCGGGTCAGGACCTTGACCAGTTCGTGCCGGTAGGCCTTGGAGGCCCGCAGATCATCGATCGGCCTGGCCGCGGCGCCGCCGCAGAGGCGATGGGCAGCGACAGCGAGACCCGGCCTCCCTGGCGCTGGTTGGCGTCGCCGCTGCCGGCGGCCGGCGGAAGAACCTCGACGGCCGTCACCACGTCGGTGGGCCCGAGCACGGTCGCACGCGGGCCGGTGAAGAACTCCCGAATCGGCACCGCGCGCTCGCCGTCGGGCGACGCGATCCGGAGCGTCGCAGCATGGGCGAGCAGGATCGGCGCCATGTCCGCCGACGGCACCGCATGGCAGAGGTTGCCGGCCACTGTCGCCTGGTTGCGGACCTGCTCGGCAGCCACGCAGCGCGCGCCGTCGACGATCCCCGGGTAGCGCTCGATGACGAGCTCGTTACGGGCGACCTGGTTGATCGTGACCATGGCCCCAATCAACAGTCCGGTCTCATCCGAGTAGCCGATGTCGTGCAGCTCGTCGATCCGCTGGAGGGACACGAGCCGCCGGGGACGGGATACCCCGATCCGCAGGTTGACCACGACGTCGGTGCCGCCGGCAAAGACCTCGTTGCCCCCGGGATCCTCGGCCAGCAGGGCGCAGGCCTCCTCCACGGTCTGCGGTTCGACGAAATCGAATGCGGGCATTCTCATCGAGGCGCCCTCCTGATTTTCCCACGCACAAAGCGTACCGAACCTACTCCTGCGGCGTGCCCAGCACCTGCTCGAAGAGATCCTCGTTCATCGGATGACCCTCGGCCAGCAGCTGACGGTACTTGATGAAGTCGATCACATCCACCCCGGTGATCTTCTTGGTGTTGAAGGCGTTGAATCCGAGCAGCGCCTCGCCCGACATGTTGGCCGCCAGCCAATGGCGGTTGGCGAGCTTGGTCTGATCCCAGAAGAACTTCTTTTTCGCGCGGATGCCGTCGATGGATTTCTGGAGACACCCGGGGAACAGATTGGCGAACCGCCACACGATCCTGTCCACGGTTTTGTCGAGCAGCTTGAAGTCAACGGGGGTTTCCTTGATGACGTTCCGCGCCGCCTTGGCCCGCTCGCCGGTGACGAACTCGCCGTAGACGATCTCGCCGTCGTCCACATAGCGGTCGGTGACGACCGACGGGTTGCGGATGAACTCGCCGTCTCTCGTGAGCACAGGCGCGACCTCGCTGATCAGACCCTTGAGCTTCATCTTGTAGGCCGACCACATCTCGCACGACACGCAGTTCCAGATCGCGTCCTCGATGGTCAGAAACCAGGGCAGGAAGTCGGTCGAGCCGCCATCCGGCGCCGACCCGTGTTTGGGCCCGGCCTGACCGAGGACCGCCAGATCCGACGCCACGGTCAGATCGCAGGCCATTCCGATCTCCTGGCCACCGGCTATTCGCATCCCGTTGACCCGGCAGATGGTGGGCTTCTTGCAGTTGAGGATCGAGTCCACCATCGAGTTGAAGAGATCCATGTACTCGCCGTACTCGTGGGATCTCTGCGAGTAGTACTCGGCGTACTCCTTGGTGTTCCCGCCGGTGCAGAATGCGCGGTCCCCGGCGCCGGTGAAGATCACCGCCACCACGCTGCGATCGAGGCTGGCATTGGCAAAGGCGGCGGTCACCCCCTTGACCATCGCCGTGGTGTAGGAGTTGTACTGGCGCGGGTTGTTGAGGGTGATCCATGCGACATGGAGGCCGTCCACCTCCGAGCCGTCCGGTGTGGTGAGCGGCTTTTTCTCGTACACCGTGCACGGCGGGTCGTCGTGGCCCCCCCAGAACTGCTCACCGCCGACTCCGTGGTCCTTGAGTTCGTCGTCCCTGGGCATCCATTCGAGACCCATCGTGAACCTCCTTCGTGGTGCAAGACCAACGACCTAGATGTACCGCCATTCTCGGCGATCGACGGTTCGTCGTCAAACAGCCCGGAGGCGCCACAGCCACCATCTCAACTTGGACCGCTATGCGCTCTCTCCGGGTGCCATGATTCGCCGGTTGTCGAAGACCATCACCAGCAGAAAGGTCACGACGCTGACGATCCACGCCAGATAGATCGGGTGGGGAAGAACCCGCCACGACTCGGGAGCCACGAGCCACCCGCCGAGCGCCGCCATGGTCGTGGCCAGAGTCCAGGTCGCCGACGAACGGCGGCACAGACCGGGCAGGTACATCGTCATCAGGACGACGAGAGTGTAGGCGGTGGTCAGGGTCAGTCCGATCAAGAGGGCCCTGAGAATGCCCTGAATCGAGAGCGCGAGCCCAAAGGTGATCACGCTGAGGACCGCCACCGTGGCGCGGCTCAGCAGCTGGTCGCCGGCCGGGCTGAGGTCGGGCGCGAAAAAGCGCTTGACGATGTCGCTCGAGACCAGGGCGGCGCTCCCCAGGAGGAGTGCCGAGGCGGTGCTCACATCGGCGGCCCACAGTCCGGCAAGGATGACACCCGCGGTGAGCGGGCTCAGCTCCATCACCATTCTCGGCAGGGCCTCGGCCGCGACGATTCCGGGGTGGCGCACCGCCGCCGCCATGCCGATCATCGCGGCAAAAAACCCTACCGGGAGGATCAGCAGTCCTCCGAGCAGATAGCCGCGGGCGGCCGCCTTTTCGTCCCTGGCGGCAAACCCGATTTGGATCACCGCCTGGGTCGAGTGGGCCTGGGTCATCATCACGATGAACCAGGCCGCGATCAACCCGGGTCCTATGGCGAGCAGGTCAAAACCGGGGTGTCCCTTTGGCAGACCGGAGGACAGGGCGCCGAGACCCCCGACCATGTCCACACACATAACGGCGCCGAGCACGACGCCCACATAGATCACGACGACGTTGATCACGTTGGTCAACCCGGCGGCCCAGAACCCGCCGATCAGCGTGATGCCCACGAAGACCAGCGCGGTGACCAGCATCCCCGACTGGAGGGTGAAGACACCGGGCAGCAGCGCCCGCAGGATCGCACCCCCGGCCACGTACTGGAGCGAGGTGATGACGACCTGGATCACCAGCTGGCCCACCACCCCGAGAATTCGCGCGCTCGTGCCGTAGTACCTCTCGAAGAGCTCCGGCAGGGTCGTGATTTCGAATCGTCGGTAGCGCCGCGCCGCGCCCAGCGCCACGGCAAAGGCCCCGGCAGCCCAGGCGGCGTTGTACCAACCCGCCGAGATGCCCCGTTGGTACGCCCACTCGGCGGTTCCCATGGGCGACACCCCGCCAAGACCGGCGAGCAGCGCCGCCGCCACCCAGTAGGGCAGATCCCGGCCGGCCAGAAAATAACCGACGAGGCCTCCGCCGCCTCTGGCCGTGAGCCGGCGGGCCCACCCGGTGACGGCAAACAGCGCCACCACGTACGAGACGACGATGGCGATCGGGACCCACTGGGACATGAGCCTCAGCACACTCCGAGCCGGACGTCCACCACACAGGCGCCGTCCGCCGACACCAGGACCGGATTCAGGTCGAGATCGGTGATCTGCGGATGGTTGGCCACCAGCCGCGAAACCCGGAGCAGCACGTCCTCGACGGCCTCGAGATCGACCGGCGCCTCGCCCCGGACCCCCTCGAGGATCGGGAAGCCGGTGATTCCGCGCATCAATGCGCGCGCCTCGGGGCGGCTCAGCGGAGCGACGGCGAAGGCGACGTCCCTCATCACCTCGACGAAGATTCCCCCAAGGCCAAACATGACGAGGTGCCCGAGACCGGGAGACTCGGTGGCGCCGACGATGACCTCGCGCGCGGCCGGATGCTGCTCCTGGACGATGAAGGTGACATCCTTGCCGGAATATTTTTTGCTCATCTCGGCGTACGCGTTGACCAACGCGTCCGGAGTCTCGAGATCCAGCACGACTCCGCCCTCGTCGGATTTGTGGACGATATCCGCAGAGTCGACCTTAAGCACGCACGGGAAGCCGATCTCATCGACCACCGCGAGCTCGCCGAGGTCCTCGACCGCCCGCACCTTTGCGATTGGGATTCCATAGGCTTTGAGGATTTCAAACGCGTCGGCCTGGCGGATGTAACCCACGTGCCCCTGGTACCCGTCGAGGATTGTCTGCACGGCGTGGGGGTCGCCCCCCAGATCCGGTGGGTCCTCTGTCTCACGGTCCCGGAGATCGGCATAGTCGGCCATGGCGGCGAGGGCACGGGCGCCGTCCTCGGCAAACTCGTAGACAGGGAGATCCGACTCCCGGAGCTTGTCGATCAGATCGTAGAGCTCCGAGTAGGTCTCGACCACTACCGTCACCGGCTTGTCCGAGGCCTCAGTCGCCTCTTTGATGCGGCGCGCGATCGCCGCGGTGTCGGTGAAGGGTGCGGTGACGAAGAACACCAGCACCATGTCGGTGCCTTCTTCGGCAAGCAGGGTTTCGACCGCGGCGTGGTAGTGATCCGCGTTGGCGGTGGCGACGACGTCCACCGGGTTGCCGAGGCTCGCCTCGGCGTAAAGCGCCTCCTCGAGACGTGCCCGTCCCCCGTCCGACCACGTGGCAAGCTCCAGTCCGTGGTCCACGGCCACGTCGACGGCCTGGATGGCGGGACCGCCGGTGTTGGTGATGATGCCGATGCGACGCCCTCGCGGCGGCTCCTGGGTGGAGAAGGCGATCGCCGCCTTGATCATCTGGTGGGTATCGTGGAACTCGACCACCCCGGCCTTTTGGTACATGGACGAGGCCATCCTCGCCTGATCGACCAGGGTCCCGGTGTGCGATGAAACCGCCACCGAACCCTCCCGCGTCCGACCGGCCTTGATGGCCAGGATCGGTTTGTGCGGGGTGATCTTCGATGCCACCTCGAGAAAGGCCGCCGGGTCTTTGAAGCTTTCGGTCTGCATCATGATCGCCCGGGTGCCTTCGTCCTGGCCGTAGTACTCGAGGATCTCCGGCATGCTGAGGTCGCACTCGTTGCCATAGGAGCAGTACATGCGGTGGCCGAGACCGACGTTGTGGAGGTGGAGCTTGAGCATCTCGCCCATTCCGCCGCCCTGCGCGATGATCGAGATATTGCCCGGTTTCATCGGCACGAAGGTGAAATTGGCGTAGACCGACACCTCGGGGTCCGCGTTCTGGATCCCCTGCGAGTTGGGCCCGAAGATCCGCATGCCGTAGCTGTGGGCCAGCTCGACCATCTCTCGTTCGCGCTGGATGCCCTCCTCGCCCACCTCCTTGAACCCAGCGGTGTGAACGATCGCGAACTGGACCCCCTTCTTGCCACACTCCTCGATCACGGAAGGGACCAGGCTGTACTTGACCGAGATGTTCACCAAATCGATCGGGTCCGACACATCGAGCACCGACTTGAAGGCCTTGAAGGAGCGGATGTGGCCGCCCTTGGGATTGATCGGAAAGATCGGGCCTTTGTAGCCGTAGGTGGAAAGATTCTTGATGACGATGTGGCCGATCGAGTACGGGTTGGCAGAGGCGCCGACCACGGCGATCCCGCGCGGTTTGAAGAGTCCGTCGAGCATTTACTCCTCCTGTGAATGTGCGATGCGTTTCTGTGCGATGAGGGCGGCCCCGAGCGCACCGGTGAACTGGGGAGCGGGAGGCACCTGGACCTCGGAGCCCAGCTTCTCGGCGAAGAGTGCGGCGATGGTTGGGTTGTGGGCCACGACGCCGCCGGTGACGATCACCTCGCCGTCGAGCCGATCCATCTCGGCAACCCGGTTGACAACTGACGCGAAGGCGCCCCGAACAAGGGCGGAAAGCGGCTCACCGCGTCGGAGGTGGGCGAGAATCTCGGTCGAGGCAAAGACCGTGCAGAAGCTGTTGAGCGGGATCACGTGGTCGGCATCGGATGCCAGCCCTTCGAGCTCCTCGAGCTCCATGTCGAGGCGGAGCGCGATCTCTTCGAGAAATGCTCCCGTCCCGGCGGCACACTTCCTATTCATCTTGAAGTCGGTCCGGCGGCCATCGGCATCGAGACGGATGATCTTGTTGTCCTGACACCCGATGTCGACGATCGTGATGGCCTCGTGATAGTGGTGGTAGCACCCGACGCCGTGGCACTGGAGCTCGGTGCGAGCGTCGTCGGCGAAATCGACATTCCGACGGCCGTAACCGGTAGATATCGTTCGCCGCAGGCGGCCCTCGGCGACACCGGCTTCATCGAGCGCGGTCGAGAGACAGGCCCTCGCGGTGGCGGCGTAATCGACACCGGATTTTTGGATCGCGCGACCACGGATCTCGTCGCGATCGTCCAGGAGCACCAACTTGGTCGAGGATGCACCCACGTCAACCCCGCAGAACAGCGATTCGCCCGGGGCCTCCGCCTGGGTCTGATCCATGCTACGCGCGGCTCTCCTGGAGCTGCTCCACCAGCGCTTCGAACTGTGTCCGAGCCTGCTCCTCGGAGTAGAGCCGGAGATCGTTGAGGTCGCCGTCGATGACCACGAACGGGGTCCCGAGCTCCTCCCGGAGCCGCACCGGCAGACCGTAGTTGCTGTTCGAGTTGTTGGGGCAGGTCTTGGCGGCGTGGAAGATGACCCCGTGGATGCCGTAGTCCTCGATCATCGAGCGCAGATACTGCTGTTTGAAACGCTCGGAGCGGACGATGAAGAGCTCGGTGTAGGCGCGAGCCATCCCTTCGAACGGGTCGTCAGCACCGAGTGCTTCGAAGATCCAGCTGTTGCAGTAGGTGGAGGCGACCATGCAGGCCCGGTGGCCGGCGAACTGCTCGGCGTGGTCGCGAAGCTTGCCCCACACCGGCATCCCCTCCCAGTAGAATCGGAAGGTCTCGTCGTCGACCGCGCCGACGCCGGCGGCGATTCGCTCCTCCAGCTCGGGAATCAACGCCTCCTCATAGTAGGTCACCGCACGATCGTCGCCTCGGAGGACCACCGCCGGGGCCATGTGAATGGTGGCGTCGAAGAAGGTGATGGGGGACGGACGGTGCTCGGCGAGGCGGAGGACCTTCTTCCACAGCCGGGTGCACCGGTAGGATGACGCCACGCTCTCTCGCAGCCGGTCGATGTCGAAGGCCCTTCCAGAGATCTCCTCGAAATGAGGAATCAAGTTCTTGTGCTGAGCGATCAGACCGTCGACGATGGCGTCGTCAAGCTCCTCCACGGAACGCGGGGTCTGGATCCCGAACATCGGCACATCCATCTCGCGTTCGTAGAAACCGAACCAGTCCTGGACATCGCGGCACTGGTTGGTGTTGTAGACCAGCACATCCGGTTTCGGCACACCTTCCATCCCGAAAGCGCGGGTCAGCGGGGTCTGCTTGGAAAGGTACGAACCGATGTCGCTGGTCAGGTACGAGCAAATGTCCGGCGAGTACCCCGCGGCGGTCGCCGCCGGGATCAGATCGGCCGCCAGCCGCGACGCGCCGAGCAGCGCGCCGTGGTTCTCCGGGAAGTAGACCAGGAAGCCGAACGACCGCAGCAGCTCGGCCGGCCCGACCGAGGTGCACCAGGCGATTTTCCGGCTCCCGGTCCTCGACGCCTCGTCGAGCTCGCCGAAATACTCGGCCAGGAGCCCCTTCATCTTTCCCGCGGAGTGAATTTTCTTGATGGCGATCTTGTCCTGGCTCATGGTCCCTCCGAGGTTGGAACCTACCGGCAAGCACGTGTTCCGTCGTACCGTGCAGTATAGCAGTGGCTGCCACGGGTCCGTCTCCGCGCCCGTCTCCTTCCCCGCGTCCGAGTCCGTGTCCGCGTCCGCGCCCGAAGAGGAACAGCGATCAGGATCAGCGACAGCAACCAGCGGCAGCGACCAGCGGCAGTAACGACCCGGAGGTGACCATGATCGACGCGCTCCCCAACAGCAACTTGACCGCCTACCGCAAGGCCGTTGAAGAGCCTGGCCGATTAAGTGATCCGATCAGCTGCATCGGTTGCTGCGAATCTCGCCGAGGGCCACGGAAGGCACGGAAGAGATCGCGCCCATCACTGGCGCAATGCCTATGCTTCCGCGAAGGAAGTGGACTGCCACATAAGGCTTCTCTGCGTTTCAGGTGCAGTGCATCGCGGAAGGGCAATGACCGCCTTGCAGCTCTTCGACGAAATCCGCGCAATGCCCCCGCGCCTCCTCCATCCTTATTCATGAGAGCCGCGATATCTGCGTCCATCTGTGTGATCTGCGGGCGCTCCGCGGGTGGGTGGGGGACTGACGCTGATCCGGTCGCTGACGTCTGTCGCTGCGTCTTGCCGCTGTCATCTGACCCTGATCGCTGCCCCTGGTCCTCTCTCTTTCCGCATGGGCGAGTGTTCCTCGAGCCTCAGGCGTCGCGCCCGAGGCCCTGTGTGGTTGGGTGGTTGGCGGCGATTATCCGATCAGCTCACCGTCGTCTTGCGCCAGGCCGTCCCGATCACACCATCGCGGCACGCGGAGCTGGTCATGAAGGCGCCCGAATGTTTCGCCTGAATCTCCAGGGCTTCCGCCAGCGGCGCGACGCACGCCGCCTGGACGGTATCCAGTATCGCCTTCCGGGCCTCCTCGATCTTCGGATCGCCGGCATCACCCAGCAGCGGCACCGCCTGGGTGAACCGTTCGACCGGTCCTTCCGCCACCTTCCTTCTCTCGAGACCGTGCTCGCCGCCCGAGGCCAGGGCCCAGGCCACTTCAAGCGCTTCCTCGAGCGGTCCGGCGAAATCAATCATCCAGCCGACCGCCTCGCGTGCCTTCACCGGCCGCCCCTCCAGAATCAGCGCCAGCAGCCGCGGCCACCCCTCGGCGTCGGTTCGCCGGAAGGGCCAGTGACAACCCTCCATCCCCGGCACGACCGGCAGCGTCACCTCGGGCATCCCGAGCTCCGCGTGGTCCGCCGCCACCAGGTAGTGACAGTGCATCATCAGCTCGAGCATCCCGCCGAGACAGCGTTTGCCGTTGACCAACCCCACCGAAGCGGCAAAATCGTCGTGAAGCCGGCGCGCGGTCGCCGACCAGGTGCGGGACACCTCCACGCCTCGTTCGGCCTCGGTGAGGGCCGGGTAGAACTCGGTGGTGTCGGCGCCCACGAGCTGGGTCGCGAGGTGGAAGTCCCCGGTCACGACGACCCGGTCGATGCCCTCCGATCCGAGCCAGTCGATGGCCCGGTTGAGCTCGGCATCGACATCCGAGCTGTAGCTCTCGCGCCCGATGCTGATCACCCCCACCTTCCCGTCATGCTCAGCGTTGACGTAGAGCTGTTGCCACTTCGGTTCAGAGATCTGCTCGAAGACATCCGGGAACCAGGCACCCTCTGCGGACTGAGGGTGGAGCCCGTGGTAAGTCTCGACGGTCGCGATCGCGGAGTCGGCCCCCAGTCGTCTGATCATCGCCAGAACGCCGCTGGAAAACTGCGCGCAGAGCTCGCCGATGATGTTCATCTGAGCCAGGTGCGATCGTTCTTCCTCCACCATGAGGCTGGTCATCTGAAAGACCGGACCCAGTATCCAGGCCGCAAACTCGTCGACCTCCGTCGGGTCCATCGACCAGTTCACCAGCGGCCTGAAATGGTCGGGCGGGTACCAGTTCTCTCCGGTGTCCTTGCGCACTTCGAGAGATGTGGTCGGTTTGAAGAGCCCGCCGTACTCCTCGCTCAGGTGGTGGAGGCACGACCAGGTGAGGAAGTTCGCGCCGGCGGCGCCGATGGCGTCGTGGGCGCGCAGCGGGTTGGGGCCGACGAGCTGACGGACATATTTGTCGACCTTCCAGTACGGCATGTTGCTCGCGTCGCAGTACCGCAGCGCCGCCAGGGTGATTCCGCAGAAAAGGACATCGAGCACAAAGGACCAGTCGTCGCTCACGGGCAATGGGATCAGACCCAGGGCCCACAGCAGCCGGGTGATATCCGACGGCTCCGGTTCCACGGTTTCGAAGATCTTGTTGATCTCGTGCGGAAAAGCCGGGTGGGCGATCCCGACCCCGAGCTGTGACTGTGGAAAACCGGACGTGACCGACCGGATTCCGATCTCGGGAAACGCGTCCCGGAAAACGTCGTAGTGAGCCAGCTTGACATCGAGGATCTCGGGGATCGCCTCGAGGAGGAACTTTGGCCGCAGATCTCCGAGCTGGCGCGGCAGGCTGGTTCCGTCATAGCTGAGCTTGATGACGTTGGCGGCGACAGCAGCGGCACGCTCCCTGCCGAAAGCATTGACCAGACCCGGGTACTGCTTGCCGATGCCGTCCGGTACGCCCGGGAAGTCCAGTGCGACGATCGGCACACCGAAAGGCTCGAGACGCGAACCCAGCTGCATGGTCTTGCCGGCACCGACGATGCCGTTGGCGCCGCTGATCACCAGCGCCCCGCGTTGGCCGGCAGGACCAAAGACCTTGTCGACGAGATCTCCGGCGTCGGCGGGGAGGCGACCCCGCTTGACGATGTCGAGCACCGATCCCAACCCCAGGGTCTGAATCGTCGATGGTCGCATTGCGTCGGTCATTTCAGTGCCCCCTTTCCGAAACCCTGAACGCGGCGGCAATGCCGACATCACCCGCGGCGCACCCGAAAAGGAGAACGTGCCCGCCACCGAGATCAACGGCCTCCTCGAGGCCCTCGATGAGGGAACGGGTCAACGTCGGCCCCTGGGGGTGTCCCCAGACCAGCGAGCATCCGGCGTTGTTGACCTTCGACCAGTCATAATCGTGGATCGTGGAAAAAATCGCGTCGTTGACCGCAAAAGGGTTGTGGTTCTTGACCACGGCCATGTCGTCCATCGTCAACCCGGTCCGCCGTAGGAGCTCGGTGACCGCCAGAGAAGGCGCTTCGGGCATCAGCGCGGGTTCGGTTCGCACCTCGGTTTTGGCGACAAACCGTATATCGATCTCCGGTTTGGGGCTGATCTCGCGGACCCTCTCTTCAGAGCACACCAAAAGACACGCCATGCCGTCCGAGGCGTGGGTCTGGGTGCCGCCGGTGACGCAGCTGTCGAGCTCTCTCATCGCCTGCAACGACGCGCGCGAGACCTCGCGCACGCCGAGGTCGTCGTCGACCAGCCCCAGAGATCGGCCCTGAGTGTTGAGAACCTCGAGCGGTACCAGGACCCTGTCGAGGAACCCCGACGCCTTGGCCTCGAAGTACTGCTGGTAGCGGCACAGCGTGATCTCGTCGACCTCGCTGCGGCTCACCTTGTACTTTCGTGCCGCCCTGCCGGCGGTGGCGATCATCGACTGCCCGGTGGCGGGGTCGAAGGCGAAGTTGTCCCAGACATCTGCCAGGGCCTCGGTACGGCGATACGCACGCCTCTCCGGAAACACCCCGACCGGCGAGTCGCTCGTGCGATCGAAGGTCAAGACCCCGACCACCTGGTTGCCGCCGCTCTCCACCTCGGCCCCGCCCAGGACAACCGCCTGGAGACCGGTGGCGCACGCCTGCTCCATGTGATACCCGGCGATCCTGGTGCCGATGCAGCTCGCCACCAGCGGCGCGTTCCAGAACTTCCAGTGCCACGGGATGGTCGAACCGATGATCAGGTACTCAAGCTCGTCCCGCGGGACCTTTCTCAAGCCCATGATCCGGTTCATGGCCTCGCCCGCAAACTGGCCGATGTTGACCTCGGCCAGGGCCGACATCTGCCAGGCGGGGAAATAGCTCGAGCCCCACGTGCCGTATGGAATTCTGGCCCGTGGATACAGTGTGGCGTCACCAGTCATTCTGAGCCCCTCCCTGTCATCCGGACACCGGGGTCCGTGCGGCGACCTTCACCGCCTCCCCGTGCCCGTCTCCATCTCCGTTCCCGTGCCCGAGTCCATTCACACACCCGACCCGAAAAATTTTGACTCGGGGTAGACGTCTACACCTCGTAGAGCGTGTCCGAATCGGTGATCGTGAACTCCGAGAAGTCGCGCCCCCCTACAGCTTTGAACCCTTCCCAGTCGTAGAAACCCTTGCCGGTCTTGACCCCGAGCTCGCCGCGTTTGAACATCCGCGCCAAGATCGCCGGCGGGTAGAGCCGGGGGTCCTGGGTCGCCAGGTACATCGCCATCCCGACCCGATACATGGTGTCCGCACCGATGAAGTCGGAGAGCTTGAAGACGCCTTGAGGGTGCCCGAGGCTGCCCTTGAGCCCGCTGTCACCGTCCTCGACCGTGATCTCGCCACGCTCGAGCGCCCGATAGGCCTCCATCATGAACGGCACCAGGTGCTTGTTGACCCAGAACCCGGAGACGTCGCTGGCCACGAACGGGTCCTTGCCGAGCCCCTTGAGCATAGCGACCGTGAGGTCCAGCGTCTCGGCGTCGATGTCCCGGTGACGCACCACCTCGACCGCCGGCATCTGGTACACGGGATTCATCCCGTGGGTGCCGATAAAGCGGTCCGGCCGGCCCGAGGCCACCGCCATGGTGTTGACGCTCAGCGACGAGGTGTTGGTCCACACCATGGCGTCATCGGGGAGATTCGGGGCCAGCCGGCTGAGCACCTCGCACTTGAGACCGAGGTCCTCGATGATCACCTCGAGCAACACCTGACAGGATGCCAGCGCCTCGACGAACTCTCCCTCCGATTCGACCACCCGGAATCGGGCTGCGGCCTCCTCGGCAAACGCCGCATCCTCGGGATGGCGCTTCTTGGCGATCCATCCGAGACCCTTTTGCAGAGCCTGCCGGGACTTCTCGCGGGCCGCCGGCGAGACATCGAAACCAACGACCTCGTAGCCGCCCTCGACGAGGTTGGCGACCCAGTCCACCCCCATCTTGCCAAGCCCATCCACCGCGATCGTTTTGACGTCGTCAAGCTCCATAACTATCCTCCTTGTCAAACTTCGCCGGGCGTCAGCCGATCGGCGGCGCCTTGCCCCACGTGGTACCAGTCTTTTCGACGGTGTAAAACACCCTGATCTCCTCCAACTCCTCGAAGAGCCGAGGGACGATCTGCACGACGTGACCGATCTCGAGCTCCTCGAGCGGGATCGTGTCGCCGACCCAGGCCAGCAACCGCCCGCCCTCCTCGAGGTCCACCACCGCTACAGTGTAGGGAGCGAGATCCTCGAATCCTGTCGGCGCGGCGGCGATCGTCGAATAGGTGTAGACGGTACCCCTGCCGCTGTACGCGGAGAACTCGAAGTCATCGCTCAGGCAGTCCGGACAATCCGCGCGGGGCGGGAAAAAGCTCGCACCGCACCCCCGGCAAACCGTGCCCATGAGCCGGCCGTCCTTGAGGTGAACCGCGAAGTCGGAGACCTTCGTGTAGGGGACGAAGCTCACCTTGCCAAACCAGCTGAACATGGATCAGTCCCTCCTGAAGACGTTGACAAAGGTGTACTGGCCGATCCCACCGACGTTGTGGGTCAGCCCGAGACCGGCGTCAGGCACC
>CBDTWX010000024.1:0-21062 GCA_965364305.1 uncultured Thermoanaerobaculia bacterium | reverse complement strand
TGACTCGCTTCGATCGCCTGGTCTATTTTGCCCATCGGCCCGCCAGCGACGCCTGGATTCCGTGCGAGGTTCTCGCCAGGGAAATGAGAAACATCACGCAGGGAGCGTAAATGAGAAAAAGGAGACCAGTTGATCGAGCTGCAGGAGAGCCCCAACGAATGGCGGCAAAAATGCCAAGGATGTTGATGCAAAGCGTCATTACTCCGATGACTGTAAGTAACTGAAAACTGAACATTTTGGCAGATGTTCCGAGCAGCGAAGAAGCGTGGAGCGTGACAAAAAAGTGGGCGTAATCCAAGGGACTCGAAACTGCCTCGCGCACATGGCTCTCGCGCGCAAGTGATCCGAAATCCAAGAGCACCAGGGAGAACACGAATAAGCTCGCAAACAGCACGGACGCGAGAATTATGGAGTTTCTTCTGACCAGACCGGAACCGTTCGCAAAGAGTAATCGAAGAAATAACGTCAATGCTAGAGCTGTGACATACGCCGGAAGGTATGTCAGCCCAAAAAACAGTACCGTGATCAAGATCGAAGAAGAAGACAATACCAACCTGGTTTTCGATGGTTTGTTCCTTGAAATCGTGTCACATACTATTATCAATGAAATCAGAGAAAACGATGCTCGGGCAATGGACAGTGATGCTTGCCCGTGGCCGAACATCGGGTACAGGCTGCATGAAATAGCAATTGTGGGGGTTACGATGAGGGCGACACTGGAGCAGAAGCCGCGATCGATATGCCATCTCTTGAAAGAGAAGAGAACAACAAGCGAGGCTACAAATGCGAATACGAGTGAACCTCCATGAATGATTGAGACATTTAACCAAAATGCGACACCGACTATGAGTATCGTCAGGGGTACAAATACGCTCTTCAATGGACCGTTGGTGGGTTTGATGAACTCTGCGAAAGTAAGGTCGCCGCGGTGGTACTCGTCAACGAGATGCACAAACCTCCAGTAATCATTTCTCACCACATTGTTCTCGATAGACAGAATAAACAAAACATGGTTGAAGAAAAGAAAGGCCAGCACAGCGATCGCGATCACCGACACCACCCCGCTAAAACGGTGTTTCTGGTTCTGGGCGGCCTGAGTCATTCCCGCATTTCCTTCCTCTCACTCCGTCGCTGTGCTGGTCGACAGTTCATCGGGCCGACGATGGAACCAATCATCCCATATCCTCGCGAAGTGAAGAAGGCAACGCGTATTCGACCGCGGTCATGCGGCCGTCACTGATCTCCTCATCATAGGACATGGCTGACACTCCGTCTAAACCGTCGGAGTTCCCGATCGGCAATGGAGACATTCATATTCATTTGCCTACCAATCTCGCCGGTTTTCGCAGCCATTGACATTTCCTTCCAAGTCATTGAGAATGGCGCCTTTCTATGAGGCCACGAGTGATACTGCTCACGCGCTGGAACCATCGATCGGAGGCACTCGTTGACCACGATCCTGACACTTTTCGGCACCAGACCGGAAATCATAAAGCTGGCGCCGATCATCCGCCGGATCGAAGCACACTCGGATCTGATTGCGGTAAATGTTTCTTCATCCCAACACATGGATCTCCTTCAGCCTTTCATACACACGTTTGGTGTACGCGTCGACCACGACCTGGGAGTGATGCGTGAGAACCAGTCACCGAACGAGGTGTGCTCACGAGTGCTGTCATCCCTGAGTTCGGTTTTGGATGATGTTCGGCCAGATGCCGTCATGCTCCAGGGAGACACAACTACTGCGATGGCCGGCGCTCTGTGCGCCTTTCACCATCAATTGCCGATTGCCCACGTCGAAGCCGGTCTCCGTTCCGGCGACCCCTTGAATCCGTTCCCGGAGGAAATGAACAGACGGGTTATTAGCCGCCTCGCGACGTTTCATTTCGCGGCTACCGATCTCAACCGCGATAACCTCATTTCCGAGGGTGTTTCGAGCGACTCTATCTTCGTGACCGGCAACCCCGTGGTCGATTCGCTGCTAGGAATTGCCGGTCGTCCGAGGCGCCGGTCACTCGATAGGCTTCTCGGCCTCACAACAAACCTCAGGCGGCTCGTGGTCACAACCCACAGGCGTGAGAGCCTCGGGCACGTGATGCGGTCCAATCTCGCCGTTGTGAGACGATTTGTGGAGGCCCGAGAAGATATCGCCCTGATCTTCCCGGTCCACCCGAATCCTAGTGTGCGCGAAGCTGCAAATAGTGTTCTGTCGGACCATCCGCGAATCCATTTGATTGATCCGCTCGACTATCAGGACTTTATCCACCTCCTTTCAGAGGCATGGCTCATCGTCTCCGACTCGGGCGGAGTTCAGGAAGAGGCTCCCACGCTCGGCAAGCCTGTGCTTGTCATCCGCGAAAACACCGAGCGTCCGGAAGCCGTCGATGCCGGCTTCTCACGTCTCGTCGGAGGGAGTCCGGAAACCCTCGCTGTCATGCTGCAAGAGGCGGATGCGCAGGGTTCATGGGTCGAAGGCCTGAGTACAGCCGAGAATCCTTTCGGCCGTGGTGATAGCGGGGAGCGGATCGCGGCCATCCTCGGCAAACTGGTAGCAGCCGACTCTGTGTAAGCACGGCCGAAAGACCATCATTTCGGACAAAGACGGAAAGCAGAAACCGGAGTGGAGAAAGGAAGCTCGTCAAAGTGGAATCTGGGTGGGGTATTGAGGTGAGGCAGGTTTCGGCCTGGCATCGTACGTCAAGGTGATTCCGGTGGGATGAGCAAGCTGGTTGCCAACGAGCGAGAGGCTCGATAATCTCCCAGGCGAGAGTGGTCGCGTATCTTGGCCCTTTTTCAGTAGCCCATTGAGAACCCCTGGATAAGGAACCCTCGAGGCAAGGTACTATCGATGAAATTGATTGCAGGGATGCATCGCTCCGGAACCTCGCTCGTGGCCGCCGTCTTTTTCGACGCGGGGGCCGATATGGGGGATTCGTCTGGGTTTTATTCGCCCGACCGATGGAATCCGGAGGGCTACTTCGAACAGAAACAGATTCACGCCATCAACATGCCCCTGATCAACGGCCCGTTCTGGAAATTCTCCTATTTCTTTCTCCCCTCAACCAGGACTGTCACCCGAAGAGCACTTCGAATGGCTCCACGTATTGAGAAGGCGATCGACAGTTTCGGCGACAAGGTCGTGAAGGAAAACCGCTTTTGCCTGACACTGCCGGCG
The DNA here is from genome assembly GCA_965364305.1 of uncultured Thermoanaerobaculia bacterium. Lineage (GTDB taxonomy): Bacteria > Acidobacteriota > Thermoanaerobaculia > Thermoanaerobaculales > Sulfomarinibacteraceae > Sulfomarinibacter. The sequence goes on along the minus strand of CBDTWX010000024.1, from coordinate 17,887 downwards.
TGGCAACGCTATGGTCTGGAGGTAAACCGGCTGTTGGTCTGCTTTCGTCATCCGCTCGGAGTAGCGCGCTCTCTGAGACGACGGAATCATATTACCTGGCGACACGCCTTTCGCTTGTGGCGGATCCACCACCAACGTCTGATGGAAAATACCGGTGGAGTTCGTCAGCGTTTCATCTGGTATGAGCGGCTCCTCGACCCTGACACCTTTGTGGACGAGATGGCGCCGGCCTTGCGGTTTTTCGATATCGACTGCGACCTCGCGCGCCTTGAGAAAATAAAGAGCGAACGTGTGAGAACATCGATGAACCACAATCAAGGGCCGGATAGAGAGCTACCGCCCGACATCGAGGCACTCTGGAAAAAACTCCTTGATCAGCGTCGTGAGCACAATGAAAAAGGGTTGGGGGAGGCTCCATGACCACGGGCCGGCAGCTCGACGGGAGACGTCACGCGCCCCAGCAAGTGCGAGCGTTGTCCGTGGTAATTCCGGTCTTCAACAGCGAGGACACCATCGGCGCGTTGGTCGATTCAGTGATTGGGGAGCTCGGGTCGCGGTACGAGCGGGTCGAGGTCGTCTTGGTGGACGACGGTAGCCAGGACGAAAGCTACGCAAAGATGTTGGCCGCTCGCGAACGCTACCCCAACCTCGTGACGACTGTTCGACTGGCACGCAATTTCGGTGAACACAATGCGGTGATGTGTGGGCTCGGCGAGGTTACGGGCGACGCAGTGGCGATAATTGATGACGATTTTCAGAATCCCCCATTGGAGATCGTGCGTCTGGTCGAGAAGCTCGAGGATGGTTACGACGTTGTGTACAGCTTCTACGCAGCAAAACGTCATCACTGGTTCCGAAATCTCGGGAGTCGCTTCAACGATGCTGTCGCCACTGTTCTGTTGGGCAAGCCGAGGGGGCTGTATCTTTCCAGTTTCAAAGTGATGAATCGGTTTCTGATTGACACCGTCACCGGGTACCAAGGTCCCTACCCATATCTCGATGGGCTGATTCTGCGGTCGACCTCATTCATCGGAACGTGTCTGTGCGAACACCAACCTCGAGAGGAAGGGCGCTCTAACTACACGTTGCGTAGACTCGTTAGATTGTGGCTCAACATGTTTACGAGCTTTTCATTCACGCCTCTCCGCCTGTCGACCTACCTCGGGCTGGCAATGTCCGCATTCGGTTTTCTGCTCGCAGTGTTCTTCGCCCTTTCGTGGGCCTTCGGAGGAATACTGAGGCAGGGACAGATACCCCCGGGGTGGGCGTCGCTCATCGTCGTCACTACCTTCTTCTTCGGCGTGCTCTTTTCAATCCTCGGACTCCTCGGGGAGTACGTGGGGAGGCTCTATCTGACGCAGAATCGGCACCCTCAATTCGTTGTGCGCGAGTGTGGGCGTGAAGAAGACCATGAACCGGGAGGCCGCGATGGCTGATTTGAAGGACAAGAATGTCCTGATCCTTGGAGGCCTCGGGTTCATCGGGTCGAACCTCGCGCATCGCCTCGTCGGACTGGGTGCGAATGTCACACTGGTCGATTCAATGCTCGAGCGATACGGGGGCAATCTCGCCAACATCGAATCGATTACCGATCGAGTGAATGTCAATTTCTCGGACATCCGCGACCGCCACAGCCTCGAGTATGTCGTCCGCGACCGCGACGTCATATTCTGCCTTGCCGGACAGACCTCACACATCGACTCGATGCACGATCCCTTCACCGACATGGAGATCAACTGCCGGAGCCAGCTCGCGATCTTGGAGTGTTGCCGCGCGCAGAATCCAGATGTGCGGATCATTTACGCCAGCACCCGGCAGATCTATGGGCGCCCTCAATACCTGCCGGTAGACGAAAAACACCCGATTGTGCCGGTGGATGTCAATGGCATTAACAAGCAGGCCGCCGAGGCCTACTACACCCTATACGCGCAGATCTATGGAATGTCATGCCTGTCGCTGCGACTGACCAATACCTACGGGCCGCGGCAACAACTGCGAGGTAACCACCAGGGTTTCGTCGGTATTTTTATTCGAATGGCGCTGTCCGGTGAAAAAATCAAAATATTCGGCGACGGTAGACAGCTCCGGGATTTTAACTACGTTGATGACGTGGTGCAGGCGCTGCTTCTCGGTGTCGAGCGCCGCGACCTGACTGGGTGCGCTTACAACCTCGGTGACCACCGGCATTACTCGCTGCTCGATTTCGTAGAGATACTCAAACGCCATTGCGATTTCGAGCACGAGATCGTGCCGTTCCCGCCGGAGCACAAGGCGATTGATATCGGCGACTACTATGCCGACTACTCTCTGTACAAGGAGTTGACCGGCTGGGAGCCGCGAATCGACCTCGAGGAAGGGATGGCGCGCACCGTCGAATTTTTTCGCCCACGAATGAATCTTTACTGGGACGTGTCAGGGTGATACGGCCGTTCGACTACCTCAGCTCGCTGCCCGAAATCGAGGAGCGGATTCTCGATGCCACTCGGCGAGTCCTGCGCTCCGGGCATCTCATTCTCGGTCCGGAGACCCAGGCTTTTGAAACCGAGTTCGCCGATCTGACCGGTGCCCGGCACTGCGTTGCGGTCAGCTCCGGCACCACCGCCCTTCACCTGGCCCTCTGGGCTCTTGCCGTGGGGCCCGGTGACGAGGTCGTGACGGTAGCCAACACCTGCGCCCCGACCGTTGCAGCTATCCGGCTCACCGGCGCCATTCCTGTCTTTGCCGATGTTTGTGAGAACGACCTCACCATGGATCCCAAGTCGTTGAGCCAACGGATGACCGACCGCACCCGATGCATCCTACCGGTTCACCTGTGGGGAACCGCGGCGCGGATCGAGGAGGTCATGGCCATTGCCGACGGCCACGGAGTGCCTGTCCTCGAGGATTGCGCCCAGGCCCACGGGACGCTGTACAAAGACCGACAGGTAGGCACCTTTGGCGCGGCCGGATGTTTCTCTTTTTATCCAACCAAGAACATCGGCACCTTCGGCGAGGGCGGAGCGATCGTCACCGACAACGATGAACTCGCCGATCGGCTGCGCCGCATGCGGATGTATGGATACGACGGCAACGCCGTTTCCCAGATCGAGGGCATGAATGCTCGAATCAATGAGCTCCAGGCGGCCTATCTGCGGGTCAAACTCGAGATCTTCGACGATTGGCTGAATCGCCGGTTGGCCGTTGCAGAGGCTTACCATGAAAGGCTGCCGGCCGATCACCTCCGGCCGCCGATCTCGATTCCGTTTTGCCGGCCCTCCTACCATCAATTCGTCGTCCGCGTCGTCGATCGCGACGGTCTTCGTGACGGCCTCGCTGAACGGGACATCGGTTCGGGCATCCACTACCCGGTGCCGGTCCACAGAATGCCGGCCTATGCTCACTATGCCGACGGCCTCGAGCTGCCGGTCACCGAACGCGCCTGCGACGAGATTATGTCGCTACCGATACACGAGGCCATGACACGAGGGGACGCAGAAAAAGTAGCCGTCGCCGTCGCAGAGATCGTCGGCGGTTGATCATTCAGTCGCCTCCCATGACAACCCCCGGGCGCCAACCAAGCCAGACAGCGGCCAATGCGCCTGGCACCACCACCGAGAGATAGAGCGCGGCGTGGGTGGAGAACACGAATGCGAGAGCGGCGGCGTCATTTGCGGCTGCACCGGGGATGGCCAGCGCGAGCAGGCCGCCGGCCTCGTACAAACCCCACGCCCCCGGCACCGAGGGGACGGCTGAGGCGACGATGGACAGCGCTGTAAAGATCAGGGCCTCAGACAAGCCCAAATCCACACCATCGACCCCACGCGCAACCGCCATCCCGCAGACGATCACCCCACCCCACACGATCGCTGTGGTGCCCAGCAGTTGAATCAGGTCAGTTGGCCGGCGAAGCGGTGCCAGGCCCACTGCCACGCGTTCGAGCACCGGCCCGAGGCGCTCGGCCAGAGCCGGACCCACGAACGGCAGCGCGGCCGCCACTCTCAAGCCGGCGCGTCGCACCGCGCCGAAACCGAGAGCCACCACAACCATCAGGAGGGCCACCGTGGCCAACGTCATGCCACGCACACCGGTGGCCACCGTGGCCCCGGAAACTGTGCGCCCGAGCACGGTGGCGCTGTTCCCTGCTGCCGACGGCGCCAGAGCGAGGCCCAGCCCGAGTATTGCCAGCAGTGCAAGCGCGTCCAGGACCCTCTCAGCCACCACTGAAGTAGCCGCGAGTGTCAAACCACACCGAAAGCGCCTCGCCGCTTCACCGACACGAACGATCTCGCCCGCCTTGCCCGGCAGCACGTTGTTGAGGGCTAGCCCGAGCACTGCAATCGCTGTGACCTCGTCTATTGGCGGAACCGACGTACGTTCGCTCAGCAGCACTCGCCAGCGAACACCGCGCACCGCCAAGCCAGTCAGCGAAATCACGGCTCCGACGCTGAGCCAACGAAGATCCAGACTCCGAACCGAGGCTTCCACTTCGTGAAAAGGAATCGACCACAGCATTAATCCGATCAGAAACCCGGACAGCATCAGCCCGACGATCGCCGTTCCTCTAGGGAACCGAGAATTGGGCTGACCCCTGTTCCGCTGCCTTGCTGTGGTCTTTTTCACCGCCGGAGAATAGCAGGGCCGAAAAAGCCATGACAATGATTGGCGCATTCTGCCTGCCCGTCAAAAAAACCTTGGCCAAGGGGCAGCCAGCGTTATGGAGCAACCCGTCAACCTAGATTCGCACAGGAAAAACGGTTGAATGGGTGAACAGCCCGTATTAACTTCGAAGGGGAAGCTGGCTGAGAAAACTGATGCTGTTCCGTTAAATTTTCTGAGATGACATTTCAGAATTGTGTATTCTGTTCATGGCGTAACAGTCTGGATTTTCCGCTTGGCTCGGAATTTCCATACTGGCCGATTTGTACGCTTGTCCAGCGTTTTGTCGAACAACGCACATGCTCCGCGTACCCCGTCCGTCTGACCCGGTATCAGCATGACATTGCCACATGCGCAGATCATTTCTTCGGTTTTCGGAGGAGTTGACATGAAAATGAGAGCATTTGTGGGTATCGTCGGAGTGGCTGCGGCGTTTTCGGCGACATTTGCTATTGCTGGAAGTGAGACCGAAGAATCGACCAGGGATGCCCGGATAATCAGAATGGCTGGGCATGACATCTATCCAGAAGAACATCCGGTTGACCTCGACGAAACAGGAAGCGCACACATCGTAGTCAAGGTGGAAAAGGTCGCGGATGCCCTGCGTTACCTCAGGGAAAATGGTGTCAGAATTTTGGCGAAATCTGATGAGAAATCGCTGAGAATATCTGCGTCGAATGATCTCCTTCGTACAGTACTATCATCAGACCTAATTTCTGCCGCTGCACACATCCCTCCGAGTGTGAAATTGAAAGGGTTCGAACAATATTCCGAGAGCGCGAAAAGAAGTACGATATTTCATGACGCCAGGGTCGTCTTTCACGAGAACATATCTTTTATTGATGCGAAGGAAATTTTATCTCGCTATGGGATCGATCCTCAGGTCTCCGACTACGATTACTATGAAATCATCACTTGCGATTTCGAATACGACACGGCTGTGGCGGTCGCAAAAGAGGATGCGGAGAAGGAGCTGCGTGCGCCGGAGAGACCGAATCGGGTTTCGAACCAGGATTCCTTAGCGACAATTCAGGCGGACAACGTGCAGCCGGGAGGTAGCCATTCTCCGCCGCTGGCTCTGACCGGCGCCGGCATCACCATTGGTGAGTGGGACGACGGAATCGCATTTGCAGGCCACGAGCAGCTTAGTGGTGTTACGACGATGGACCCCTCGAGCTTTAATTATCACGCGACACATGTCGCTGGAACAATGGTGGTCGATGGTACGGGAAGCGCGGCGGCTCGAGGATTCGCGTATGAGGGCCAATTGTTTTCTTGGGATTGGAGTGCGGATATAGGCGAGATGAATAGTGAGTCCAATTCTATCTCGCTATCAAATCACTCTTATGGTTCGATCAAAGGCTACGAAAACCTTCGAGATTTCTCCCTTGCCGTTCCTGAAGACGGTTGTCCACTTGTGGGAGGGAACCGCGTTTGTTGGGAATGGTGGGGCCCACATGCGGATAACTCAGAGGATCCCGTTTTTGGCCAATATTCTAGTGATTCGAGTGATATTGATCGTCATATTTTTTCAAACGATAAGCTTGTGTTTTGGGCTGCAGGGAATGATCGAAGCGACAATGCGACCGACAACTCACGACACTTTCACATGCCAAATCGACTACCTCTCTCTCTTCGAATAGTGCACACTCACGACCACGTGTCAGATTCAATGAGTCACAACACTCCGGGATTTGACAGCATGACAACAGAAGGGTGTGCAAAAAACACTATTACCGTCGGAGCAGTTGAATCATTTTCTTTCAGCACAACGGCCTTTTCCAATTATGGTCCATGTGACGATGGACGGGTCAAACCGGATATTGTTGCAGACGGAGACCAATTGTGGTCGGCCTTTTACGATCCTGCGCGATCCGATCAATTTAACGAATCTAATTACAATTGGTTGTCAGGTACGTCAATGGCTACACCATCGGCTACAGGAGGAGCCGCATTGATCCTGCAACATTACTCGGATCTTTTTGGAGCGGTCGATTCTCAGACAAATACGATAATGAACGCAGAGAGTCTTAAAGGAGTTATTCTCCACACGGCCGACGACATTGCGCCCGCCGGACCTGACTACGCCACCGGCTGGGGGCGAATGAACGTGACGGCGGCCGTCGACCTTTTGAGCCTGCACAAACAGAAGAGCACCACGGGCCAGGGGGCCTTGCTGCTCGAAGACACGATCTATGCCGGCGAGGTTAAAAAAATACTATTTGCTCCACGAAGGCGGCCAACCAAAGATCACCCTCTCCTGGATTGACCAGGAGCACGATTCCATTTCTGGCCTCGACAACACCGAAAGGGTACTCGTCGCGGACCTTGATCTCGGTGTGTACCGCGAGGGAGTGACCTTTTTCCCGTACGTACTCGATCCTGCCCACCCGAATCTCTCGGCGTCCTATAGCGACAACAACACCGATCCTGCCATATTCCGCCCGCGTTCGCGGACTTGGCACGTGAGAGAGTCCTCATCGGGGACCACATCAACCGCGGTCTTTGGAGCAGCGACAGATCAGATCGTAGGTGCACCGAACTAGCGGCTTGTTGAAAGCCTTGGCTTAGTAGGATATTGCGCCGAAACACGTCGCGGTAAAGACCCTCCGATGAGTGTCGGTCGAAACTGATTCCCAGAACGCGGGAGTTGGCGTAGACTTCGTTTTCGACGATCGGCGACCGAGCCGGAGTGCTACGGAACCAAAAGGCGAGTTTGGATGTTGGACAAGATGAGGCTGACCGATATTTCCAAAGCTGAAAATCAGGCCTCGGGAGCAGCTCCGTCCGAAATGATCGGTCCGACGCCCGAAATGTACGACCGTGACGACAGCGACAACCGATGTTTCCTGTGCGAAGATCCCCGTTACGCCCCCTACCTACGGGTCGATCAATACGGCTTCCCATTCGAGTTCAAGCAATGCGCGTGCGGGTCTATCAAGCAAACACCAATGCCGAACGAGGCGTTTTTTGAGTGGTTTTTCAACTCCGACGTCTTTTTCTCCTCGCAAAAGACCCGAGGGAGGAAGATCTGGGGTTATCACGACTATTTCGCCGACGAACCCAACCGTCTCGCCACGTCGCGATGGCGCTACCGGCGATTCAAGGAGTTTTTCCCCGATGGTGGTCCGCTCGACATCATGAAAATAGGCCCGTCGACCGGGACCTTCCTTCACGTCGCCAAGCTCGACAATCATCGCGTGTTCGGATGCGACGTGTCTGATCGCTTTAGGGGTTGGGCCAAGGAGCATTATGGCATCCAGGTTGATCAAGGGCGGTTCGAGAACCTTGACTATCGAGACGACCAATTTGATGTGATCCTCTTGCTGAGCGTTCTCGAAAATGTGCCGAACCAGTCGGAATTTCTGAACGCAATTCATGATCGCCTCAAGCCCGGAGGCATCTTCATTTTCAATTACGTGGACATGCACAGAAATCTGATCGCGCGTGTGCAAAAAGAGCGTTACTCCCTCTTCCGCCCGCCCATTTGCTATGTGTTCGACCGCTTTGTGGTATCGAAGATTCTGAGAAAATTCGGTTTCAACCAGATTGGCGTTCTTCGCGATCTACGGATCATGAACGTCGAGAAGATTCTGACCCTCTTCGGGTGGAGGAGGCTGTGGTCCGCGGCCCGAGTGCTACGACTGAACCGGCTCGCTTTCCCCGTGTACGCTTACCCATCTAGAATCGTGATTGCCAAAAAAACAGATGATCTTTGATCATTGACCTGACTGTTCGATCGATGCTCGACTGTGTCGGCGCGCACTTCGCCCTCGTCCACCGTTGCTTTGATTGACCTCTGCACCAAACAACTGCCCGGGGGCTGAGAACGCCCTTGAGTTCATGGAACCGATGACGACCACGCGCTGACATCCCCCGACTCGAACCCGTCGGCGAAGATGGCGCTCGCTGTCTCCCAACCGATGTCCTCGAAGATTCCCATGGTGATCGGGCCCGGGTCATGGATGACCTCGTTCGCGCCGACAATCGGCGTCATGAGCGAGCTCGGGTGGCCGGCGCCATAGACCGTTTCGTCGAGGTGTGAAAAGCTCGAGCCGATAATGAACGACCCCGGTGCATAGAGCTCCGGCGGAGAGCCGCCGTTTCCCGCATTGGCGCCGGGCCCGTCGAAAAATACGTCTCCCCCGGTGAGCACGTTGCCAAGCTCGATCGAGTTGTTCGGGTAGGTCTGAGAGTCACGGATGGCGACGCCGAGGTTGTCCTCGGTAAAGGTGTCGAATATCAAGGGAACCGTGTTGCCCCCGAAAGAGAACCGCCAGCAGCCATGGTCAACGACTCCGTCGCATTCGACCGGGTTGACGTCTTCCACAAAAACGCCGTCGTCGACAATTGGCGATCCGAGGAATCCGAGCCCGTGGCAGAGCTCGTGCAGGACCACGCTCATCAGGTCGTACTTGCCGAATGGCGGATTGCCGTCAGTTCCCATGTACCAGTCGGTGAAGTCGCTGTTGAAGCTCGCGTCGATGTCGCACGGGTTGCCGCCGCCTAGTAGGTCCTGGTCGGCTCCGGCGATCGCATCCGCAAGGGCGTCAGGGTAGACCACACCTGCGACTCCGTTGGGAATGTCGATCCACAAATCACAGGGACCGGCCGAACCGAGAACGCCGGTATCCAGCGTTTCCCAGACCGCGTTGACCCGAATCGGCACCGGTGAGCTGATGAGCTGCGACCAGATATCGACCGCGGCCTGAAAGGCGACCTCGGCGGCCGCGGGGAAATTGGTGTAGGTCACTATGAAGGTGGCCGGCGTGAACGCCTTTTCTGCCTCATCACCCAGTCTTCCAATGGCGACTCGGGGCCGAACATAGGTGTGTTCGACCGTGTCCTTGGCGCGCAGGATGATTCTCCGGGCGGGGACATTCAACCGTGTGGCCGCCTGCACCCGGTCCTCGGCGCCGCGGTTCTCGGGCTCGGTCTGTGCCGAGAGGGGGACGGCGAGGACCGCCACCAGCCCGGCGATCATGATGCTCTTGACGCCGGGTCGAACAAATCGACCGCGACCATCTTCCTGCCTCGCGGAGGTTGGGTTCGTGGTAGGGGGGTGGGCCGGAAGGTTCACTGTTTTGTTCACGATGCTATCCCTTCTTCCGTGCGGGAGCATGGGAACCGTAGCGCGGGCCATTCGCCCCGTGCCGCCGCCATGACCTCGAAGCCACCGGCCGCCCGAAATCCGCGCGACCGACCAAGAAAGAGTCCGTGTCTCGACGCTAGCACAGATGCGGAACAAAAACAAAGGGCGCGATCTCTCGCGCCCCGTGGCTATGCCCGTCTTCGGCCGGTCGGGTCAGAACTCGTCCTCGCCCGCGCGTTCCTCTTTTTTCGCCTTGAAGCGATCCCTGAGGGCCGCGATGATGAAGTACACGCCGAGCAGGAAGACCGGGATCGGCCACCAGTCGTAGATCCAATCCATGTCGAAGAGATCGAGCTTGTCGCCCAGGACGACCGCCGCGACCACCGCCAGGAAGACGCCGAACATGAGCCGACCCTGGCCGTCCGGCCGCGGCTTTGGCAGCTCCTGGTTTTCTGCGCGGAGGTTGTAGAGCTGTGCCTCGCGGTAGGCGTCAAATATCCCGAAGAAGTAGATGAAGGCGATCAGAATCGAGAACGGCCAGAAACCGTAGACGATGAGAATGATGCACACGGTGATGGTCGCCCAGATCATGAATGCGCGTTCGTAGGCCCACACATAGAGGTGACCGACGCCGGGGAAGAAGACCGAAAGAACGGCGGCCAGCGCCGGCACTTTGGGCGGTCCGGGCTCGGCTGAAGGAGCGGGCAGCGGTGCACGTTCCACGGGTGGCGGAGCGGGCGCCTGGCCGGGTTCGGGAGGTGAGGGCGGTTCGGGGGGGGACGGTGGCGTCGGTTTCTGCGGGCTCTCGACGGCCTCGACTTCAGGTGTGTCGTTGTCGTTGCGTTCGTCGTTCATGAAGTTTCTCCTTGTTGGTCGTCGGCGGTGTCCGCCGTGGAGTCGTCATCGGTGTCGTCCCTGCTGACAAAATCACGCACGGCCTCGACCTTGCGTTCGCCCCATTTCCAGACCCGCCACAGCATGATGCGCGCCTCGCCGCGACCGTGCTCTGCGACGTCGCTGACCTCGGCACTCACCACCTCCGCCACCCGGCCGACTGCAGTCCCGGCCTGACTGCGGGCAAGGGTGACCGGGTTGCCGATCACCAGCGAGGTCAGAACGGCCAGAAAGTAGGCCGCCGCGGTCGCCATGCGGCGGTTGAGGATTGGCCGCACGCGGTGAATCTTTTCGCGCGCTCGAATGCACTTGCTGACCAGATACGAGGGTGGCGTCATGGCGTCGCCCACCTGGTGGATGAGGGTCAGGTCCTGCCATGTGCGCCGGCACGAGGGACACGCCTCGAGGTGCGAGAGGAGCCGTTCGAGGTTGTGCTGCGAGATCTCCCGATCGACCGCTTGAAACAGCAGACCCAGCCACCGTCGGCATGGTGAGGCCGACAGATCGGCAGCGAGGCTGGGAGGTGGATCGAGCTCCGCCAATCCCGATCCGGCGTCGATGATTCCGGCCATCACCTCCGCCAGCTCGGTGCACTCGCTGCATGAGGTCATGTGGTCTCGGACGGTGCTCGCAATCTCCTCCTCGAGCTCGTTCTCGAGATAGAGACCGAGAAGCTCGCGAACGTCGGTGCAGGAGAGCATCAGGCCCTCCCCTCCGCCAGACCGCCCGCAGGCGGCACCGCGTGAATCTGTGCGCGGCGGCGGACGGACGTCGCGAGCTCGAGACGGGCGCGGTTGAGGCGAGATTTGACGGTGCCGAGTGGCACCTCGGTGGCTTCGGACATTTCCTGGTAGGACATCCCTGCGAAATCGCGCATCAGCACCAGGGTCGCCAGCTCCTCCGGTATCTGGCGAAGGCTGGTCGCGATCAGGCGCAGACGCTGCCTGCGCTCGGTCTGCTCGTGCGGGTCGTCGGCGGCGGGCAGGTGGTCGATGATCTCGGGATCGAGCCATGCAGCCTCGCGCTCCCGCCGGCTGCGACGATAGGAGTCGATGATCAGGTTCTTGGCGACCCGCCAGGCCCACGCCATGAAATTGGACCCGGTCTTGTATCGGTGAAGGTTCTCCCACAGCTTGAAGTAAACCTCTTGGCAGAGCTCCTCTGCCTCGGCCGCCGACGGCGCATAGCTGGCACACAGACGATAGATGGGGCGCAGGGTGGATCCCACCAGCGCGCTCCATGCGTCCTCGTCGCCTTCGCGACAGCGCTCGACCGTGACTTCCAGCTCGGCCATATCCATTCTCAACCCCTACAAACGGAAAGTGGGAGACAAAGGTTCGCGGTGGATGGCCGGATTCGATTCGATTTCGCTCGAAGCCTTTGTCGCGTGCCCATGTGGGAATGATACGCCACCCGGACGAGGTTTAGGTGGTGGAACGGAGGAAAGGTGTGGATTCGATGTCGTGGCCGAAGGGAAGCGTCGAGGATCGGGTTGCCTTCGCCATCGAAGAAGTGCGGCCGGCGATCCAGATGGACGGTGGAGACGTCAGCTTCCTCGGAATCGAGGGCGCCACGGTGAGGGTGAGCCTTCATGGAGCATGTCGAAACTGCGCCATGGCGCAATCGACCCTCTCCGACTTCGTCGCCGAGCGCATCAAGCTCTACGCTCCCGAGATCACCGACGTCATCGCCGAGTAGACCGCGTTCACGGTCCAATTAGCGAGCGTTCTATTCTGGATTTTTTTCCCGAACGGATCCGAGGCGCTATGCTTTTTTCGCCGCCACGCGCCGGCACCCGGGGCAGCGCCCGCTGAAGACCAGTTGCTGATCCAGGACTTCGCAACCGACCAGATCCTTGAGCGTCCGCCAGTCGATCCTGTGGGCGTCTCGAACGTCGATGATTTCGTCGCATTCATCGCAGATGAAGTGAGCGTGCGGTGAGGTGTCGGCGTCGAAGTGGGCGCGCCGGTCATTGCCGTAGATCTCGCTCACCAGGCCCTCCTCTTTGAGGACGCCGAGATTACGGTAGACGGTGCCGAGAGAGACCTTCGGGAGCCGGTGGCGCACCTTTTCGAAGATCCAGTCGGCGGTCGGGTGCGAGTAGGTGTTCTTGATCGTTTCGTAGACGACTCGACGTTGTTTGGTTTCGCGGGTGCGTGGGCGTTGCTTCATCTTTCCCCCATGAGGATCGATTTTGCTACTGATTCCTTTTACCATATCGATCCCTCGACGTCGAGTCGTCCGGATCGAGTTTCACGAACGTTTTCGGGTCCGTGAGACCCTCAGGGGTCACCGGTTGTGAAGCTCTGTATCTCCACCGGCACCATGCCGATGCCGAAAAAGCCCCAATCGACGTTGACGTTGATGGTGTCTCCCGACATAAATGTCGCACTCATGTCGACATCGAACTGAACCGAGCCGGCGGTCCCTGAGGTCGTGGCGGTGGAATTGTGCGTTGTCCATGCGGAGTTGGGGAAGGCAGTGGAGACCGTGTTGATGATGATCCCACCCATTCCCGAGCAGTCACCACTTGAAAATTCATAAGCTCTCAAGGTGATATTCGAGACGTTTCCCCCATGCTTCATCTTGATGCCGTAGCCGTAGGTCGTTGATGCCGCGACCGTGATGCAAGCGGTGGTGATACTGCATGATTCGCCCCCGCCGCTCTCAATCACCGTGCACGCTCCCGAGCCGTCCCCCCCGTTGGTGTCGTTTCCCGCGCCCGTGGCGTGGGTCCAGGCGCCGTTCTGGTCTGTCCACTGCGTGAGGTAGTTGCTTGGAAACGTCGGCAGCGGCACCAGGTTCTGGGCCGATGCCATGCCAGCGATCAGTAAAAATGCCACGATCAAGGTAGCTGTACGGACTCGCATCGTATACCTCCTCGAGAATCCAACGTTTTCGGACCCATGAATCAATCTCTCAATTTCGTGCCGTTTTCCGGAGTGTAGCACGGAGATGGGTCGAGATTCTCGAGCAGATATGACTATTGAGACTTCAGCTTTGGCGGAGCGTAGCTGATCGGGCTGAATCTTTCGCGCACGCCCTGCATCGAGATGCTCTCGAGGTAGTAGTAGTAGCCCTGGGAGGGATCGATGGTGTCATCGACATACACGTAGGACTGCGGCTCGTCGGTGGTGCCCGCACCGGGTATGGGATCCGGCGTGATTCGCTCGAACGGACCGTCCTCGCTGGTCGAGCGATAGACGTCGAAACCGAAGTTCTCGACCTCGCTCGCGGTCGTCCACCGGATGGTGTTCACCGGCTGTTTCTTCGGCGCGGCCTGCTCGTCCTCGACGGCCGGCTGGCCTTTCGTTGGGCGCTTCGTGGGTGGTCCGGCCGTTGAGCACGAGAGCAGGGTCATCGCTGCGGCCACGATCAACGCCTGCCGTTTGAGAAAGCTCGTCATCACCGTTGCTCTTCTTTCTGAACGGCGCGTCCCTCGGCCCGTCGTCTTCGACGAACCGAAGGTCGCTCATCCTTCGCGGCTGACACCACGGTTTCGGCCTCTTTGCCGAGATCGAACCACCCGATACCGTCCTCGCCGCTGAACTCGCTCCACATGTAGGCGCGTACGCCCGCGAGGGTGCTGCCATCGGGGAGGACATCCGGCTTGAGAGAAACCTCGAACACAGGCTCGTCTACCTCGATCTGCTCTCGCGCCACGGTGTGTCCGTCTGTAGAAACCCACTCGACCAATACCGTGCCGTCGAAATCCGCGCTTGGGAAATGGCCGATCACGCGGACCGGCACCTCCGGCTGCGCTCTCTCCAGCTGTAACCGGTGTCGTGGCGTGACCGTCGGCACCGCAGGATCTCCAAGCAAGTTATAAGTCTGTGCGAAGAGCGGGTTTCGCACGGCAGCCTTTGCGCGTTGGATGGCCTCGCCGATCGTCGCACCCGGTTGGGTGAGCTCGTCGAGGAGCGCCCGCCCCATCGCCGGCGATGGAGAGTTGCGCCAGGATGCGGCGAACACCCCGATGGCGCCTCGGTCGGCGAGGCGCAAGAACTTCTCCCCGATCGAGTCGGCGCTGGGGTGGTCGAATGGCGCCGAGTAACAGGTCAGGCTGAGGATCACCGGAAGCCGCGGGTTGGGTGCGAGGCTGTCGAGATGCTCGAGCGTGAACAGGTCGTGGTTCTTCTTCAGATCGGGTGGTCCGGTGCGCCAGATGTAGCGTCCACCGTGGCCGATAAAATGCACGGTGGATACGCCATTGTCGAGATCTTCGACGATCTTCCGTGTGTGATCCTCGTTGACCTTTTCTTCCGGACGGGGGTAGACCGTGAGCGGGACGTAGCCCTGCGCCTGCATGCGTTCGGCCAGCCGGTCGCTGGCGCTCTGAAACCCCTTGCTCTCGTTGGTGATGAACAGCAGGTTGCGGCGCCACGGACCGATCGGCCGGTCTTCGATGAACGCCACTGTCTTGGCGACGACAGCGGACACCTCTTCGGCGGAAATCGCCGGCAACCGCCCGATGGCCATCTCGGGCACGTCGTCATCCCCCTCGAGGCAGACAAACCAGTTGTCACCCGCTGCGTGCCCCTCGAAGGTCGGATAGCTCCACGTCGGTACCAGGTTTCTGGAATTGAGGTCAGCCCCTTCGGAGTAAGGCGTGCTGGTGTTTTTTACAAATCGAAAGGTCTCCCTCGGGCGATAGGTCCAGTCGGCGTAGCGTGTGTCATCGGTGGTCGGGTTCTTGTAATCCCAGCTCGCATCGCCGACCAGTAGCACAAAACGCGGTCGTGGCCGCTGCCAGTTGTTCCAGACGTGCTCGAAAAAGCGGCGAATGCTCTCCGGGTGCACCACCCCGTGATTGAACTCGTCGAACACGTCCTGCACGTCGATGACCTCGACGGTGAGCCCTCGTTCACGGTGGAGCTCGGCCAGGGGCTCCACTGCGGCTATCAGGCTGCGGTGGGCGACCATGAGGTAATCCGCCTGATTCGTGGACGCCTTGAGGTGAGAGGGTTGGTCCAGCGCGATGGCGTCAGGCGCGAGGAGCGCCTCGACTGTGCTCACATAAAAGGTCGTTTCATTCTCCGGCAGAAAGAACCCGATCTCGTCGTCACGTGCGATCTCGGTCACGAGATACGATCCTCCCGAGGTCGCAACCACCGCGTCGCCCGAGTCCGTGCCCGATTTCAGCCGAATGGCACTCGCCACTGAGGCAGGCTTCACAACTACCCGCGACTGGTCGGATCGGACCTCCGCGCGCCACGGATAACGGACCTCGATCCAGTTCAGCACGACGACGTCGATGACCGGATCACCGGAGCTGGGGAACTGCCGTTTTTTGACCTGAATCGAAATCACGCTCTCGTCACCCTCGATTCGGCTGACCGGTACCTCGATTTCGATGGAGTGGCTCTCTTGGCCATCCCACTCCGCGGTGTCCAGAACCTGGCCGTCGAGAGCCACCTCGACGCTGTGGTCTTTCAAGGGGTCGGGCTTCGAGCGTAGGTTCGACCATCCCTGGAAAGACACTCTGATCGTCAGGTGCCCGCCCCGAGTGCGGTCCATGTCGCGAAGGTCCAATACCTGTCCGAACGGATCCGTTCCCACCGAGGCCAGCTTGGCCCAATACCAGACCTCTCGTTGCTCGACGGACCGCTGCGAAAAACGAAGCCTGAGCAGATCCTGCTCGATATGGAACTCGGTCGCGAGTGGACGGAAAGAAGGAACACCGAGATCGGCGACGTCGAGGACGTCCGCCCGGGCAGGCGCAGGATCGGAGAACGAGAGAACATAGCACGCAAACCTCGAAAACTCGTCGAGGACCGAGTACTCGCCGCGAAGGGGCTCACCGACGAAGAGGAACCGGTCACCGGGTCCATACCGGCCGTCACCACCATCTTCGAGCCACATTGGAACCGGCTGCCCGGAGACACGGAGGCCCATGTGCTGACTCGGGGCCGCCCCAGTTATCACACCGGCATCTTGGAGCAGCTCGTAGGTGACCTGGTAGATTCCGCCGTGCTCGACGTACAGTTTTGCGGATGGCGTGTCGTTTGCCAAGGCCACCGAGCTCAATCCCAAAACGATCGCCAGGATCACCGAAAATTGGTGTGAGCTGCCGAAACGACATTCAAACGATGTTTCCATGGTTCAGATCATAGCGGTTTCTAAAGCAACGGCCCGCCAAAAGCCAGAAACAGCAGCACGACTGAGGCCAGACCGGCCGCCAGATACTGGAACTTTGTCGGCAGCTTGACATCGTCGCGACGAAATCGTGACAGAAGCCAGTCTACCGCGCATCCCGAACCGATGAAGAAGACAGGGAGGAACTGAATTCGGTAGCGAGATTTGACGTGGAGCAGAAGAAAGATGGCCAGGTTGTAGGCGAAAAACAACAGGAGCATCCTCGTCCATTTCGAATCGCGCGCCTTCAAGACGGCGTATCCGAGGGGAAAGGTCATCAACAGGAGAGCATACTGTGGGTAGGCGACGTACGATTTGAATGAGGCAAGGGCTGGAGACCTCTCACGGTAGCCACACACATTCGACAGTCGACCGTCGGGAAGCTGAACCGTGAGAAACGAATCCTTGTCGAAGAGGCGGAAATATTGCCTTGCGAGTTGAGGACCGAGCACCTCGGTCGGGCTGCGTTCGGAGAGGAACTCGACGGTCTTTTTCCAGGTGGCGGCGTTTCGTTCCCCAAACGAGTTGCCGGAAGCCTTAAATTCCCAGTAGGCCGCGGCCGCGACGAAGTCCTCGAAATCTCGACGGGCGGTGTCGTGAAGTCCCACCCAAAGATTGAAAGAAACGCTGTCGGCAATGATCGGCAGCCCGGAACGAAGGTAATTGGAGAGCACCGTCGGGGCGATGGTGATGGCGAGGGCGACCGACACGATGGCTGCCGAACGGACGGCGCGTGCGCGGGGTTTGCCAACCAGAATCGCTCCGATCAGCAGCGGTAAAAACGGGAGCAGGAGGAGCTTGAGCAGCAGGGCCAGGCCGAGGGCAACACCGGCCAGAAAACACCAACCGTCCGCTTTCCACCGCGCCTGGAATAGCCAGAGCGCTGCCAGAAAAACAAAGAGGTGCGGGATCTCCGGCCAGAGGTAGTGGGAATAGGCGACCAGGGGTGGATAGAGCACGATCCATCCCGAAGCCACTAGCGCGGCCAATTTCGAGCCGGTCAGACGGGTCGTCAGGTCACAAAGGAGGGCAGCGCAGCCACCGAGAAGCAGTATTTGGAGGAGTTGGACCGCCCAGATCGAGGAAACGCCGCCGCCGGCCAATGCCATGACGCCGGCCATGAGGCGGGGA